>JALYWD010000317.1 GCA_030852885.1 Chloroflexota bacterium
GGGAGCGAGAATGTGCCGCCTGGGCCCTCGATGACGAGGCTGTGCGCTTCAGCGCCTTCGTTCGTGACCGCGAAGTTGATTTCGCCGGCACGAACCTCAGCCGGCATGTCGATCAGCCATTCGAGCAGCGCGACATCCGCCACCTGAATGGGTTCAGCCGTGGGGGTGGGAATGGCGGTGGGCTCCAGCTCCGGCAGTCCTTCCGGCGTCGCATCCAGGGCGATAGCCGCCAGCTCGCGAGTCTCCGCCACGGTCAGCGGCGGGGCCAGGAAGAGCGAAACACCTGTCGCGCCACCATCTTCGGTCCCAAGGAAGGCAATGCCGCTGAATTCGGAATCGTTCTGGGCCGCGAGGTTCACGACCAGGGAGCCGCCTTCGCTGACCACCCCGCCCAGATCGCCGCAGGCAACGGCCACATCGCTGCCCGGTTCCAGGTACGCGGTGACGTTCGTCTCGCTGGCGAGCAGCGTCTCAATATCGACGGGCACGCTCGTGTAGGAGCGTGCGGCCTCCACCGCCGTCCCCTGACCCTGGGCCTCTCCCTCCGGGATGGTCAAGGTGGTCAAGTCGGCCACCGGCTCGCCCGGCGATGCACACGAGCCGGAGAGGATGGCGGCGGGACGTTCCGCGACGATGCGCAGGAAATCCGCGACCGGTGAAGCGGCCGGAGTTGCGGCGCTGGGCGTGGCGTCCTGAAACGCGCGAGATGGGACCACAGGCTGGAGCGCTACGCTGACCACGGCCAGTGCTGCCAGTACGCTGCCAGTCACGGCCAGATGACGACCCAGCGATCCATGCGTCCCGTCGCTCCTCACAAGGCTCCTCCATTGCTCACCACTGTCAGGGCCGGACGGTAGCAGAGGAACGTGACCCGGGCAATGGGCCGAGGTTACGCTGCGTGACATCCCTGTGAAGGGGACTTGCGGCGCCTTGTCGCCCATATGAAACGAAAGTAGTATCCAGTGCACTGGAAGTTATACTCATCATTGACCAGGCGAAAATTTTGGTGAAGCCTCAGCACCTGGCTCATGTGACGTACCGGACCGTTCAGCGTTCTGCCGCGAACCTACGCGGGTAGGCGTGTGAGAGAACAACGCGTGGCGAGTCGCGCAACCCGGATGCCGCAATTTACGTTCGCTCGCGTTGGCGCGATGTTGCGTGACGTGCTGCTGGTCGGTGGTGTTGTCTTCGTGGCGGCCACGGTCGGGATCTTGAGCCGGCCCATCGGCATGCTGGCAGCGTTCTGGCCTGCAAACGCGCTGTTGCTCGGCCTGCTTGTGCGAAATCCGTCGCTGGCCCGGCCGTCGGGATGGGCCGCGGCCTTTGCCGGGTTCATGGCTGCCGATCTTCTCGCGGGCGGCGATGTCGCCCTGATTCTCTGGATGACCGCCGCGAACCTGATTGGCGTTGCCGTTGGCTTCATCCTGTTCCAGCAACTCCCGGAAGCGGATCGGCGCTTACAGCGTCCCTTGTCCATTCTCTATATGTTTGGCATCAGCATGGTTGCCGGGGCTGCGAGCGCGCTTGTCGGCAGCAGCGTGTCGTCGATTTCCCAGGATGTCGATCTCTGGCGGGGTACAGGGTCCTGGTTCAGTGGCGAAATCGTGAACTACACGATCGTGCTGCCCGTGTTTCTCGCTGCATCGTGGCCCCTGCCGGCACTCAGGGTGCGTCCTCTCACCCGCGATACCCTGGTCCAGGTTGCGCCGATCATTGCGCTCATTATTTCTGCCGTAGCGAGCGTCGCCGTTGGCGGACCGGGAGCCATCGCGTTTCCGGTGCCAGCCTTGCTCTGGTGTGCGCTGACGTACAACCTGTTCACGACGGTTTTGCTGACCATGGCCTACAGCATCTGGAAAATGGCCGCGTTCTCGACAGGCGTTATTGATGTGTCGATGGGCGGAAGCTATCTCGATACCATGCTGTCGATTCGCCTGGGCATCACCCTGTTGGCGCTGGGACCACTGACCGTGGCGAGCATCAGCGCGGCTCGCCGGGAGTTGCTGCAAACCCTGGACCGCTCCGCGAACTATGACTACCTGACCGGAGCGCTGACGCGCAGTGCGTTCATGGATCGTGGCCAGCAACTCTGCGAATCGTCCGTGTCGAAGGACGACACGATCGCCATGCTGGCGCTGGATATCGACCAGTTCAAGAAGGTCAACGATAGTTTCGGTCACGCCGCGGGAGACAGGGTGCTGATCGCGTTCGCGGCGGCCGTGGCACGGACGCTGCGCGCTGGTGATCTTTTTGGGCGGTTGGGCGGTGAGGAATTCGCCATTGTTCTGCCGAACCTCGGTGATGCCGAAGCCCTCGCGTTTGCCGACCGCATCCGGGCCCAGGTGGAATCCGCCGAGGTGGCACTGGATGACGGGCAGCGTGTTTCGATTACGGTCAGTATCGGGGTCGTCAACCGGCGTTGCCGGACGCGCTTGTCCGTAGATGCCGCGCTTGCCGCAGCCGACCAGGCGCTCTACGCCGCCAAGGCGGCTGGCCGCAACCGCGTCGTTGCCCTCGACGTGGCCTAGGTTCCATCGGCAGCGTGCAGTAGGTCCTGCGCCGTTGAGATATCCGCTGCTCCCTGCTTGAGCGTGTCGTTGGCTGCGGCAATGCCGTCCCAGTCGAAGCGGAGAAAGGCGGCCTGAGCATCGGCCATGGCCTGGCGGATGCCGGCAGCACCAGCCCGGTACGCTGCGACCGCCGGGTCACCCTGGTGCGCAGCCTGCTGAGCAAGCCAGGCGTCCGTAGCGTCCAGCGCCGCGTTCATGGACGATTGGCGCTGGCCGACCACCAACAGATTGCGTTCCCGGCGCTCCCCGAGGTCAACCAGTGCGCCGGCAGCCTCCTGCACCGTCTCGAGATGCTCCAGGAACCCATCAGCAAAGGTGCCGGTGGCTGCGTCGTTACTCACCGGCTCCACAGGAGCGCGCATGACCAGGATGATGGCTAGAGGGATGAGCGCCAGGAGGAAGAGTAGGAGCAGACGCGGTGTCACCTCGCAACGCTGCCTACGCCGCGCGCTTCCACGCCGAAGATGAAGGCGGCAATCGATCTCGTCTCTGGTGCGGATCTCACGAATACTCCCTGTTGCTGCTCTGTTTTGTAGCATCTTCGCAGATGCCGAGTCCCGGAAGCAGGGAGGAGCGCCCGTGGCACAGGCGGAACGATCGGCCTTTGTTGACCAGGTTGAGGAGTATCCCGGCCCGTTCACGTTTGCGGTGGATGGTCAGGGCGCGCTGCTCTGGGTGCAGTTTCTTGATGGTGATTATCCAGAGACGGCGGCAGAAGTGCTGGCGGGACGCGGCTACCGGCTGCACGTCGATCCGGCCCGGACGGCGCAAGCACGCGGAGAACTGACCGAATACTGCCGGGGTGCCCGCACCATTTTCACGCTCGCGTGCGCGCTGGCGGGCACGCCGTGGCAGCGGACGGTCTGGGAGGCGGTGCGCGCCATCCCGTTTGGTGAAACGCGCACCTACGGCGAGATTGCCACAGGGCTCGGGCGGCCCAGGGCGGCGCGGGCCATGGGCCGCGCCAACGCGACAAACCCACTGCCGATTGTCGTTCCGTGTCACCGCGTCCTGGGCGCGGATGGTTCACTGACGGGATACGCCGGTGGCCTGCACATCAAGCAGCGGTTGCTGGAGCACGAGGCCCGGGTGCTGGCTGGCCGCTAGCGCCACGAGGGAAGCCAGAGACGCTGCGCCACCTGCTCGGTGGTCAGGGTGACGGCAGTATTGAGCGGATAGAACCACAGGAAGAGCGCGCCCACCGTCACCACGTAGGCCACCGCGCCCCAGCGCCACGCTCCACCGCGACGCCAACCAGCGGCGACCAGCACGCCTAGCGCGATGCAGCCGAAGGGCACGGCGGGTAGAAAGTGATACACAAACGTCCCGCGCGGCGAGAGCGCCCATGGCAGCCATTGCCCGAAGAACCCGATCAGGAGGATCCAGAGGGCGGCGGAGCGGCGTCCCCACCAGTCCACGGCGACCCAGGCCACCGCCAACGCCATGGGGAGGTACAGCGCGGGATTCCCGTTACCGAGCACCATCATTACTTCACCTGGCCGACGCGCCTGGAAGTAATGAACCGGCTGCAGCGTGAGCGGCCACTCCCACCAGGCAGACGAATCCGCGTGCACCACGCCCAGGTTGCGGTGGTAGCGGAACATCTCCTGGTGCAGCGTGAACAGATCGGCCAGGCTATGCCCGGTCAGGAAGAAGTGCAGCCACGACGCGGCGTAGATGAGCGCTGGGGTTACCAGCATGGCGAGGGCAACCGGCAGAGCCCAGTCGCGCCCGAGGTGACGGAGCGTTGCGCCCGGGGCGCGGTAGAGTTGCCAGCCGCGCCAGAGCAGGGCGATGCCGACCCAGCCCCAGAGCGCCGCCGCGCTCCACTTGGTGGCCAGCGCCAGGCCGAGAAAGACTCCCGTGAGCAGGAGGGGCAGCCTGGCCTGGGCCACCGGGAGCGTGAGCGCGCGGTAGCACGCGGCAAGCGCGGCCAGGGTGAAGACCGTATAGATGAGGTTGGACATCCCGGTGCGGGACTCCACCAGGTAGAGGTTGTCCAGCAGGAGCAAGCTCCCTGCCCCTGCGCCAACTGCCAGTTGCCCGCTCAGGCTGAAGCCGAGCAGGCAGGTCAGGCACACACCAGCGACGCCGAACAGCACGCTGGCCAGGCGCCACCCGACCGGGTTGTCTCCGGCGGCCAGGATGCCGCCGGCGATGATCAGCTTCGCCAGGGGCGGGTGCGTCCACTCCAGCGCGGGATCATCTCGCGGCAGGATGGCGGCATCGTACGCCTCCTGTCCATCGACATAATGCTGGGCCGTGTAGACGTAGTAGAGCTCGTCGAAAACGTACCGGGGCGGAGTCGCCAGACGCTGGGTCGAAAGAAGGAGCGCCAGCGTCGCCAGCAGAACGAAGAGAGGGACGATGTGGCGGGGTAGGGAAAGCGGCGGGGCCTGCAGGACCCCGCCGCCATCTCGATACCTAATCGTCAAACCAGTCATCATCACCAAGGCCGCCAGAGCCACCAGAACCACCGGAGCCACCGGACCCACCAGAACCGAAGACCCAGTCGCCGGAATCACCTGACCCGCCGTTCATGATCACCCAGTCTTCATCCAGGCCACCAGGGCCACCTGAACCGCCAGAGCCGCCTGAGCCAACGACCCAGTCGTCGTCATCCCAATCATCGTCGCCGTGTTTGGCTCGCACAGTCGAGATGCCCACCGCGCCGAGACTGACGACGCCGGCGAGACCGAGCGCCAGACGCGCCACCTGGCGGCGGGAGACTGGCTTGCTGGTCGGAACCAGGAACGTTTCCTTCATCGTGAACCTCCATCAACGGTATTAGCCTCGAACCACAGATCGTGCCGTCGAAACCAGGAGCAAAACGCGTGCCGGGTCGCAGCCAGACCGCCGCTGCTGCTCACCACGGTACGTTCACCGCGAGGCGGGGGAAACCGGCATTCGTCCACTGCGCTATCGGACTTTGGTCTGAGTGTCGCTGCGACAACTGCACGATGGGTCTCCACTTCGTCGCGTGACATACTCGCGGTACGGCCCGTGTGGGCTGGAAGGCGGTAACGGCACTTATGCGCGTGCGCGCACGCAACTGGTTCGATCACCTCAGCGTCGCCCAGCGTTTCATGCTCGGGAGCCTGGTGATCCTCGCGTTGGGCATGGCGATCATCGGGACTTGGGTGAGCCGTCAGATTGAGGATGGCATCATCCACCGCACGGCCACGACCACGGCGCTCTATGTTGACAGCCTGATTGGCCCCTCGGCGCAGAGCCTGGTCACCGGCGACGCGCTGATGCCTGCGGAATCTGATCGCCTGGACTGGCTCTTCGCGGACACGCCGTTGGGACAGCAGGTCATCGCGTTCCAGATCTGGGATCCGCAGGGACGCATCGTCTACAGCACCGTGCCAACGCTTGTCGGCACCAGCGCGCCAATTGACGACGAGCTCGAGCATGCGCTGCAGGGCCAGGTCACGGCGGATGTCGGTGAGGCTGAAGGTGGCCCGCTCCTGCCCGCCGACATGGCCGAGCGCGACCTCATCGAGATTTACAGTCCTATCCGCGACCGCGATATGGGCAACGTGATCGCAGCAGCGGAGTTCTACTACGGCATCAACGAGCTGGAGGCTGACCTGGCGGCGGCGCAGCGCCGGAGCTGGCTGGTGGTGGGAGGGGTCACGCTCCTGATCTACCTGCTGCTGGCGTCGTTCATCCAGCGCATCAGCAACACGATCCGCCGCCAACAACACGAACTGGAGCACCAGGTGACGCAACTCACCGAGATGGTGGAACAGAACCGGGCGCTGCACGAGCGCGTGCGGGGCGCCGCCGCCCGCACCGTGGCCCTGAATGAGCGGGTGCTGCGCCGCCTCAGCGCTGAGCTGCACGATGGTCCGGCGCAGGAGATCAGCCTCGCCCTGCTGCGTCTGGACCACATGAGCGCACTCCTGGGCGCCCAGGCCGACAACGGCGGCTCGCGGGTGACCGCGCTTGATCGTGAGTTCACGCTGGTTGAGGGGAGCTTGCGACGTTCGCTCGATGAGGTGCGGGCGATGTCTGCCGGGTGGTCGCTGCCTCACCTGGCGAACCTGACCGTGGCGCAGACCATCGACCACGTGGAGCGCGCGCACCGGCGACGCACCGGCGAGCCGCTGGTTGTGAAAACGCAGGATCTCCCGGAGCAAGCGCCGCTCGCCGTCAAGATCGCCCTCTATCGCATCATCCAGGAGGCGCTGACGAACGCCTGGCGGCATGCGGGCGGGAAAGACCTGCAACTCGAGGTAGCCCGCCAGGGGTATGAACTCCGCGTGACTATCACGGACGCTGGTCCCGGGTTTGATCCGGCGAACCTCAACGGCACGGGTGACCAATTGGGGTTGACCGGTATGCGGGAGCGGGCGGAAAGCCTGGGCGGGCGATTCCAGATCGGGAGCAGCCCGCGGGGTGGCACGCGGGTGATTGCCTTGCTGCCGCTAACGGACACAGGGGTAGGTAATGACTGAGCCGCTACAGATAGCCATCATCGATGATCATCCGCTCTTTCGCGAAGGCGTTGTGCATACGCTCGGCGCGCAGCCGGACATCGAGGTCGTGGGCGAAGGCGAATCGGCGGCAGACGCCGTGCGCATCGTGGCGGAGCGCATGCCAGACATCCTGCTGCTGGATGTTTCCATGCCGGGCGGCGGGCTGAACGCTGTCCGCCAGATTGCGGCGGCGTTTCCGGTCGTCAAGGTCGTGATGCTTACGGTGTCAGAGGCCGAGGACGATGTCACGGCCGCGCTGCGTGCCGGGGCACGCGCCTACGTGCTCAAGGGCGTGGCCTCCCGGGAGTTGGCGCGCATCATTCGCAGCGTCGCAGCCGGCGAGGTGTACGTGACGCCCTCCCTCGCCGCGAGCCTGCTGTACGAGCTGACTGGCGGCCGTGGCCCGAGCGCGCCACCCAACCCCCTGGACGGTCTCACGGAACGCGAACGCCAGATCCTTGAGCGAGTGGCGGCCGGGGACAGCAATAAGGAGATCGGCGGTCAGTTGGGTGTCAGCGAGAAGACGGTCAAGCACCACATGACGAACATTCTGCAGAAGCTGCAGGCCAGAAACCGGGTGGAAGCGGCCTTGATGGCGAGAACCGGGGAACTGCCGGAGCGGTAGCTGGCCGCGCATCCGGGCGCACCATCAGGACGAATCAGCGTGCGTAGTTTGGTAAAGTGTCTTTACCTCGCGCTCACGCCGTTTCACCGTATCGGACACTTGATGATGATCGAAATCCTGGCCCTCGAGGTAGTCTGTGCTGCCTCGTTGGGCTGCGGTCGCAGGTCCCGGAAATTACCTGATGTCATCATCCTGAAGGCGTTGCCGTGAGTACTGAGGCGCCGGAAGAAACGCTGCTCTCCGCTTTCCTGGCAGCCTCTCCGCTTGGTGCGGCGATCACGGCTCCTGATCTGACCCTGCTGGAGGTCAACCAGGCGCTCTGCGACCTGCTGGGCTACACCTCCCAGGAGCTTGCCGGCGCATCGCTGTGGGAGCTGGGGCCCCCGGCGCATGCCGCTCCCCATCAGAACGGCAGCATGCCCAGCCCGGATGTCGTGCGGGATGACTTCGTTGAGGAGCGGTGCCTTCGCCATCACGATGGGCACGTCATCTGGACACGGATGACAGGCTCAGTTCTGCCAGCGCGAGAGGGCAGGCCGCTAACGTTCCTTGTCTACGTCCAGGAGTTAGCCGAACCCCGGGAGGCGACCGAGGTTCCGCTGGCCGCGCAGTTCCTGAGCCGGCAAGTTCTGGATAGCATCACTGACAACATATACGTGCTGGATCGGAACTGGCGCGTGACGTTCTGTAATGCTGCCGCAGCGCAACGACTGAAAATTGCGCTGCGGGAACCACTGGGAACCGACTTCTGGGAGATATTTCCCCTGGCAGTCGAAACCCCGTTCTACACCGCCTGCCAGACCGCCGTTCGCGACGGTGTTCCGGTCAGCGTGGAGACCTTCTATCCACCAACGCAGTCCTGGTTCGAGGCCCACGTCTACCCATCCGGCGATGGGCTCACCGTGGTCTCCAGGAACATTACCGAGGCGAAGGAGCTTGAGCTGAGCTTGCGCACGTCCGACGCGCATCATCGCTTCCTGCTCGATCATGTACCGGCGGTGATTTACGCCCTGGCCAATGATGCAGAACAGACACGTCTCTATTTCAGCCCACGACACGTGGAGTTGACGGGTTACACCCTGGCGGAGACGCTGACCAACCCGGGTCACTGGCTTAATCTGGTGCATCCGGATGATCGCGAGAGGACGGCGGCCGAGAATGCTCGCGCGGACGTGACCGGCGACCGATTTCGGGCAGAGTACCGGCTGCGGCGCAAGGACGGCGCGTACGTCTGGGTGCTGGATGAGTGCGTGCCAGTGCGGGACGACGACGGAAACATCGTCACGTGGCAGGGCGTGCTCGTGGACATCACAGACCGCGTCACCGCCCAGGCGGCACAGGGGCACCTGGCGGCCCTGGTGATGTCAGCCGAAGATGCCATCATCAGCAGCGATCTGGACGGGCTGATAACCAGTTGGAATCCGGGCGCAACGCGGCTTTACGGTTACCGCGCGGAGGAGATCCTGGGACAGCCGTTTGAGCGGCTCCTTCCCACCGCGATTGATCGTGACGCACTGGCGGCCCGCATCCAGGTGGCACGCTCCGGGGCAACGGTCGACCTGGTCGAAACACAACGTCAACGTCAGGATGGCGCCGTCGTCGACGTGGCCATCACCATGTCATCGATTCGAGACGAGAATGGCAAGGTCATCGGCGTCTCGACGATTACCCGGGACATCACCGAGCGCAATCGCGTCGAGCGGGCCCTGCGGAATGCCCTTGAAGCGGCCGAGACCGCCGCTCGCACAAAATCGCTGTTCCTGGCCATGATGAGCCATGAGCTGCGTACGCCAGTGCAAGCCGTGTTGGGCTATGCCGACCTGCTGCTCCTGGATCCGGCGATCTCGCTGACACCTGATCAGTTGGCTGATGTTGCGTGCATCCGGAATGGCGCACGGCGTCTCGACAAACTCATCGACCAGTTGCTCGATCTCTCCCGCCTGGAGGCAGGGCGTCTCGTCCTGGACATCAAGGCGGTCGCGCTGGCAGATGTGGTGGGTGAGGTGCGGCAGGACATCGCCGCGCAGGCCAAGGCCAAGTATCTCACCCTGGAGATCGATGTTCCGGCTTCACTGCCACCGGCGCTTGGCGATCCCGACCGCCTGCGCCAGATCGTGGTCAACCTGGCCGAGAACGCCGTGAAGTTTACGGATGCGGGCGCAGTCAGTATCCGCGGGCGCGAGGTGGGCAACCGGCTGGCGATCGAAGTCAGCGACACGGGGATTGGCATCGCTCCAGACGCCCTGCCCATGATCTTCGAGCAGTTCCGGCAGGTGGATTCCACCCCCACGCGCCGCCATGGCGGGGCGGGCCTCGGTCTGGCGATCGCCGACCGCCTCGCCACCCAGATGCATGGCACGCTCCGTGTGTGCTCGGAGATCGGGCAGGGAACGACATTCGTGCTCGAGGTACCGCGCGCTGTCACGGAAGGCACTCCATGACAGCGCCCAGATCACCCGGAACTGCCTGCTAGCACTTGTTCCGGCACTTCCTGTTGCAGTTCGTGGGGTTCTTCTTGCCCTTCTTGCGATTGTTGTGCTTGCACTGCTTCTTGCACTTCTGGCAAGGGTTGTCCGCCGCATCGGCAGTGTGGTCGAATCCTACGATCCCCAGTGCTCCAAGCGTTGCCGTGCCTACCGCTGCCAGGGCTCCGCGTCGTGAAGTCCGTTCCGCTACGGTCATTGCCAAATCGTCCACGCGTTCACTCATTGTTGCGTCCTTTCGGGCCATTCATTGATTCCACCCGCGCAGGGATGCTCTCCTGCGGCGGAACCTCCGTTCTCATGCAGGGAACCGCCCAGTCTGTGGCACGATGCACATCGCGCGTACCCGGCTCCCTCACATGCACATAGTCGTCTGGAGGTGACCGCTTTCGACATGGCGTGTGAGCCCGCGATGTAGACCCGGCACGAGACATGCTCGTACGCTCTTGCTACGGCGCACTGTGCATTCTGCTGGCCAAACCGAGGAGGACACGTGACGAATCTCTTCCCGCCACTGCCCGAAACGAAGGCGCCCCCCAGCGGCATCATCATTGAGCGCGTCCGGCCGGAAATCGATGGCGGGCGCTACCCCATCAAGCGCGTGATGGGGGATGTGCTGCAGGTGAGCGCGGATATCTTCAAGGACAGCCACGACAAGATCGCGGCCGTGCTGCAGTATCGCCGCCGCGCGGATGCCGAGTGGCAGGAAGCCGAAATGCACCTGGTCGATAACGACCGCTGGGCTGGGGAGTTTCTGCTGCCGAACAACACCCGCTACGTGTACACCATCGCGGCCTTTCCCGACCGCTGGGCAACCTGGTGTGACGAGGTCGCGAAGAAGCACGGGGCCGGGCAGGATGTCGCCCTGGAGCTGATCGAGGGAAGCCTGATCCTGGAGGAGGCCCTGGGCCGGGCGGCCGGCGCGGACCGCGATGTCCTGGAGGCCGCCATCGCCACTGCCGGCGGGGCAGCGAGCCAGGCAGCGAAAGTGCAGCATCTTCTTGGAGACGACGTGGCATTTGCCATGCAGCGCGCTCGGTCCCGCGCGGGAGAGGCGCGCTACGCGCACGAGCTGGAGGTCACGGTGGACCGGTCAGCCGCGCGCTTCGCTGCCTGGTATGAGTTCTTCCCACGCTCCGCCGGCACAAATCCAACCCGGGGCGCAACGCTGACAGAAGCGGCGCAGCGCCTGCCGGCCATCGCGGCCATGGGCTTCGATGTTGCCTACCTGACGCCAATCCACCCGATTGGAAGCGCGTTCCGCAAGGGAAAGAACAATACGCTGCATCCTGAGCCAGGTGACCCGGGAGTGCCCTACGCCATCGGCAGCGAGGAAGGCGGCCACGACGCCATCGAGCCGGGCCTGGGCACACTGGAGGATTTCCAGGGCTTCGTCGCCGCTGCGGCGAGCCTGGGCATGGAGGTGGCGCTCGATATCGCGCTGCAGGCGTCGCCCGATCACCCCTGGGCGAAGGAGCACCCGGAGTGGTTCAGCGTGCGGCCAGATGGCACCATCCGCTACGCGGAGAACCCTCCAAAGAAGTACCAGGATATCTACCCAATCAACTTCGAAACGCCTGCCTGGCGCGAGCTCTGGCAGGAGATGCGCCGCATCCTGATCTTCTGGGTGGAGCAGGGGGTGAAGACGTTTCGCGTCGATAACCCGCACACCAAGTCGATGGCGTTCTGGGAGTGGGTGATCGCCAGCGTCCAGGCTGAGCACCCGGATGTGATCTTTCTCTCGGAGGCGTTTACGCGCCCCAAGGTGATGAAGCTGCTCGCCAAGGCGGGATTCACGCAGAGCTACACGTACTTCACCTGGCGCAATTTCAAGCGGGAACTGGAGGAGTATTTCATCGAACTCACGCAGAGCGAGATGAAGGAGTACTACCGGGGCAACCTGTTCCCGAATACGCACGACATCCTGCCGTTCATCCTCCAGGAAGGCGGCCGGCC
>JALYWD010000329.1 GCA_030852885.1 Chloroflexota bacterium
GATGTGCGGCAGCCGCTGAGCACGCTCAACCTCGCATTGCAGCAGATGGTGGCCATCGCCCGCGCCATCTCCACCAACGCGCGCATCGTGATCATGGATGAGCCAACGTCATCGCTCGATGAGCAGGAAGTTGCCGTCCTCTTTGACGTCATTCGCGGTCTGAAGCGGGACGGGATCTCCGTCATCTACATCAGCCACCGCCTGGATGAGCTGTTCGAAATTTGTGACACCGTGACGGTGATGCGAGATGGCCACACCATCGAGACGCGCCCGATGGCTGGCGCCACCCGCGTGGAACTGGTGGCGCGCATGCTGGGCAAGGAGATCGGGGAGGTGCGCCGCAGCGGCGCGACCGGCTTCCAGGAGCGGGCGCAGCCGGTGACGGGTGAGACGTTGCTGGACGCCCGCGATCTCACGAACGACGACCTGCACGGCGTGGATGTCACGGTGCACGCCGGGGAGATCGTGGGGCTGGCCGGGCTGCTTGGCTCTGGCCGCAGTGAGCTGGCGCGCGCCATCTTCGGCGCGGATGCGGTCGAGGGCACGCTACAGGTGAAGGGCGAGCGCGTGCGCTGGGATTCCCCGCGTGACGCCATCCGGGCCGGACTGGGGTTCTGCGCCGAGGACCGCAAGGCGGACGGCATCATCCCCTACCTGTCGGTGCGGGAGAACATGACGCTGGCGGCATTGCCGGTGCTCTCCCGGGCGGGCGTAGTGGACACGAGCGAACAGCGCGCTATCGTCGAGCGGTTCATCGAGCGGCTGGGGATCAAGACCTCCGGCCCGGAGCAGCCGATCCGCGAGCTTTCGGGCGGCAACCAGCAGAAGGTGCTCCTGGCGCGCTGGCTCTGCCTCAACCCGGACCTGCTGTTGCTGGACGAGCCCACGCGCGGCATCGATGTCGGAGCGAAGGCGGAGATTCAGCGCCTGATCGATGAGCTTTCGGCGGATGGGCTGGGGGTGTTGCTGATCTCCTCCGAGCTGGAAGAGATCAGCGAGGGCGCCGACCGCGTGGTAGTGCTGCGCGAGGGCCACATGGTCGCCGAGTTCAGCCATGAGCAGGCCAGCCAGGATGCGCTGGTCCACGCCATGGCTCAGGCTCCAGCTCCGGCGCCGGGCGAACCGGGCGCCGTGGCCGCCGTGGCCGCCGTGGGTGCCTGATCGGTGGCAGCCACTCCGCCCGCTGTGACCAGCGCCGCGCCCGGGCTGCGCAGCGCCTTTGCCTTGCCCGAGCGCGTGCGCACCTTCAGCGCCCTGATCGCGCTCGCGCTGATCGTGCTCTACAACATCTTCTTTACCACGAACTTCCTGACCCTGAACACGTTCAACGCCAACCTGACGCAGGTGGCGACCATCGTCATCGTCGGGGTGGGGATGACCTTCGTCATTGCCACCGGCGGGATCGATCTCTCGGTGGGGTCGCTGATGGCGATCGCCGGCACAATCGCGCCGTTCTTCCTGCTGGACGCCGATCAGTTCGGCCCGCCGTGGGTAGGGCTGGCGCTGGCGATCATCGTGCCGCTGCTTGTCACGACGCTCTGTGGGCTGTTCAACGGCACGCTGATTACGGCCGTTGGCCTGCAACCGATCATCGCGACACTGGTGCTCTTCCTGGGCGGGCGCGGCATTGCCCAATTGCTGGTGAACGGTGAGTTGCGGGAATTCCGTAACCTGGGTTCACCGCTGGTGCCCAGCTTCGAGTTCATCGGCCTGGGGCAGATTGCCGGCGTGCGGTTCCAGATCATCATCATGGCGCTGGTCGTGGTCCTGGCCGCCTGGGTGCTGCGCGCCACCAGCTTTGGCCGCTACGTGCTGGCGACCGGGGGCAACCCGTCGGCGGCGCGGCTGGCGGGGGTGCCGGTGCAGCGCGTGCTGCTGGCGGTGTACTGCATCAGCGGCCTGCTGGCGGGCCTGGCCGGGTTGATCGTGGTGGCGATCAACAAGTCCGCTGATCCCCATCGCGTCGGCGAGTACATGGAGCTGGATGCGATTGCCGCCGTGGCCGTGGGCGGCACACCGCTCTCGGGCGGGCGGGCGACGATCCTGGGCACGCTCATTGGCGCGTTGATCATCCAGTTACTGCGCTTCACGCTGATCGCGCACAACATCCAGGATGGCATCACACGGATGGTGATTGCCGTGGCCATCGTAATCGCGGTGCTGGCCCAGCGCCAGCGCGCATCCTGACGGACAAGGAGCGGCAGGTGGCGAGCGTTTTCACTACGCAACCAGGCACGCCCCGTAGCTCGACCCGGGAGCGCGCGATCAGCGCGATTCAACGCCAGGGAGCTCTGATTGCGCTGATGCTGTTGGCGCTCTTCGGGGTCATTCGCTATGGCCCGAATTTCTACAGCGTCTACAACATTTTCGATGCCTTCCTGAACAACAACACGTACTACGCGCTGATCGCGCTCGGCATGACGTTCGTGATCATCACGGCGGGCATCGATCTCTCGGTGGGGTCCGTGGCGGTGCTGGCCGCCGTGACCGCCGCGCGTCTCAGCGGCTTTGGCCTGGCGCCAGCAGTGGCGGGCGCGGTGTTGATCGGACTGGCGATCGGCTTGATCAACGGCGGGCTCATCGCCCGCTACGCGCTGCAACCCTTCGTGGTCACGCTGGCCATGCTGCTCTTCGCGCGGGGAGCTGCGCTGACGCTGTCTGACAACGCGCCGGTGATGGTCGATTTCGCGGCCGGCTTCACGGAGCTGGGCAGCATCCACCTGGGGCCCGTGCCGCTGCCGGTGATCATCACCGCCGTACTCTACGCGCTGAGCGCGCTGCTGCTGAACCGCACCCGCTTTGGGCGGCACGTGCTGGCTATCGGCGGCAACGAAGAGGCGGCTCGCCTGGCTGGTATCCCTGTCGGGCGAACCCTGCTGCTGGTGTACGCCATGAGTGGGGCGCTGGCCGGGCTGGCCGGGGTCTTCCTGGCCGCGCTCTCCTTTTCCGGGTCGCCAACCGGGGCGATTGGCTGGGAACTCTCCGCCATCGCGGCGGTGGTGGTGGGCGGCACGCTGCTTACCGGTGGTGTCGGCTCGGTCGGCAGCACCCTCATCGGCGTGCTGCTGCTGGGTCTGATCTTCGTCATCCTCAACTTCGAGCGCGGGCAGGGCACCTTCCAGCTCAACTCGTTCTGGGAGAACCTGATCCGTGGCGCGTTCCTGCTGCTGGTCGTGATCTTCCAGAATCGCCTGGCGCGGCGGGGCGAGGTGCGAGCCCACGGGGCTGGGTAGCTGCGCTCCGTGTACCGGCATGAGTGCGCCGCCAGGCGCGCGGTGCCGCTAGCGAATCGGCCAGACAACGTCGGTCTCGTACCCGTGCGGATCAGCGGTCTCCGCCGGGCCCACCAGATAGACCTCGCGCGGGGCGCCTGTTGTTTCGTGCCCATGACGCTGCATCCACGCCGCCAGGTGCTCGTAGGAGCGGTGCAGGAGGGTGTAGGGGCCCTGGTGCCGGATGGTCGCGCACAATCCGCCGGGTAGGTGCTCGCGCACGATCCGGCCCTGGCCGCACGCGCTGGCGGGGCCGGGAATGAACACCGTCATGTTCACGGCGCGCTCATCGTGGAACGGGTCCGGGAAGATGGCGCCGACAGGCTGCGCCGAGGGCTCACGGCGTCGCTGCAGATACTGCCGCAGCTCAGCCGCCAGCTCGCGCCACGCTCCTGGCACGGCTGTCTCTGGCACCCGGGCATGGATGGCCAGGATGTCCTGCGGCGGCAGATCACGCGCCTGCACCCGCGGCGGCGCATCCTCCCCTGCCCCACCCTGGAGACGGCGCAGGTAGGCGAGGATGCGCTGACCCTCCGCGATGCGTTCCTCCATCCGCCGCTCATGCAGGTTCAGGAGATCACGCGCCTGGGTGGTGTCGCCCTCCGCCAGGAAGCGTTGGACATCTTCCAGCGGCATATCGAGCGCCCGCAGCAGGCGGATGGTCTCCGCCGTGCGGACCTGCGAGAGGAGGTAGTAGCGATAGGAGGAATCGGGATCGACGTGCGCGGGGCGCAGCAGGCCAAGGTCGTCGTAGTAGCGCAGCGACGACACCGAGAGGCGGCTGATCTTGGAGAAGCGGCCGATGGGGATGAGGG
>JALYWD010000331.1 GCA_030852885.1 Chloroflexota bacterium
TGATGAGGATTGCTGAGGTGCAGGTCAGGTGGCGGAGCGGCGCCAGATCTGACCGAGGTGCCTTGTAGTTACCAACGCGCCTCATCGCGCGTTCGTTTCAATTGGATAACTCTATGCGATTATCCGCATCTTTGCATCTCCTGTCAAGGCGGGGATGCTCGTACGCGGTCAACCGCGGCCAGCCCAGCCTACGCCCAGCTCGTTCGCCGCACGTGTCAGCGCCGTCAGGTGCTGGCCCGGCGTTGTGAAGCCATTGCCCATCGTGCCCAGGCACAGGTGCGTCGCTCCCAACGCTTCCCAGCCATGCACAAACCGTTCCCACTCGCCCAGCGTGCCCCGCCCCACGTTCAGTTGTGGCTCCAAACCAATACCTTTGGGGTCGCGTCCGGCTGCCTGCGCCACCTCATGGATGCGGGCGATGGCCGCGCGCATGGTGTCATTCGGCTCCCGCCACGGGAACCAGCCGTCCGCCATTTCACCGACCCGGCGCAGGGTGGCGTCGGCGTAGCCGCCGATCCAGACCGGGATCGGGCGCTGCACCGGGAGCGGGTTGATGCCCGCCGCCTCGATCTGCTCCCACTTCCCGTTGAACGTGATCACCGGCTCCGTCCAGAGCGCGCGCATCAGCGCGATCTGCTCTTCACTACGGGCGCCGCGATTGGCGAACTCCTTGTCCAATCCCTCGTACTCGACCTCATTCCAGCCTACGCCGATGCCCAGCCGCAGGCGGCCGTTGCTGAGTACATCGATCGTAGCCGCCTGCTTGGCGACCAGGGCGGTCTGCCGCTGTGGCAGAATGAGGACCCCGCTGACCAGTTCCATCCGCTGCGTGAGCGCGGCCACGTAGCCGAAGAGCACGAAGATCTCGTGGAAAGGGGTCTGCGAGGTGTACGGGCCAGACCAGCCGGGCCGCACGGAGGTATCCGCGCCCAGGACGTGGTCGTAGGCCAGGAAGTGGGTAAAGCCCAGTCCCTCGACTGTTTGCGCGTAATCACGCAGGGCAATGGGATCATCCCCGAACTCGGTCTGGGGAAAGACAACGCCGATTCGCATGGCTTCTCCTGAGTACGCCGATCTCCGCCCGGCTATTCTCCCTGATGGAAAGACCGATCAGGTGCGCCCGTGTGACATGGACAGTGGGCGACCGGGATCGTACGCTGCACAGCATGAACGATGAAGTTCACTCCAGCCGCACCCGTGTGGCCCGCATCGGACACATTGCGCTGATGACGCCCGATCTCGCCCGGCTCACGACCTTCTACGTCGATGTCTTTGGCGGCGCGGTCATCAGCAGCACGGGGAACCCGCCCTGGAAGTGTCTCCTCCAGATCGCGCCCGGCACGGTCCTGCACCTCTACGAGGTGCCGGCCGAGAGCGCGCGCCGGCACGATGATCTGCCCTTCGATGTGGGGTCCATCAACCACTTCGCCCTGGAAGCACAGGGCCCGGATGACTTTCTGCGCATCCGGGAACGGCTGATCGCGGGTGGGTACACCGATGCCGCGGTCGTGGCCGCTCCCTACGGCTACAGCATGAATGTGCTCGATCCCGATGGGCTCTACCTCGAAGTCACCCTCGAACGGCCAGTGGGCTGGGAGCCACCCTTCCGCACCACTGCCTTCAGCCCGCTGCCCACGCCACGCTGATCCGGGCGCCACTGGCGCGGTGCTGATCGGCGCGGACGGCTTTGAGCTCTCGCGCACGCCCTTCCGCGTGGTGGCCCCGGGCGCCCAGCCACCCTCCTGGTTGCCAGCGCGAGCGTGCCGAGCGGTGAGCCTACTGCTGTCGAGTGGCGGAACGCACCCGGCATGCCGTTTGACTGATTGCCATGCACGAAGCCGGTGATCCGCATCTCGCCAACTCCTGGGCCTATCTCTATACCGGCGGCAAGATCTCCGGCTCCCTGGCGATCGACGCCGAGGCCATTGGTGGCCCGCTCGACGCCGGCGCCTACGAGGTACGCCTGCTGCGCGACGCTGAGTACGTAGTGTTGGCGACAGTGCCCTTCACCGTGACCGCCGCGCCGTAGTGTCTGGCCTCGCTTTTGCAATCACGTTTCGTGGCTGCGCGGCTTCACTGGCGGCCGCGCGAGCATCGCCCGCAGACTCGGCAAGGAGACCTCATGCGCACGAACCCGATGATCCGCGCCGCCGGAATGGCCCTCGCCGGCCTGGCCCTCGTAACTCCCACTGCCTTCGCCCAGGACGCCACCCCCATGGCGACGCCGATGGCGGAGTCCGGCGCGGCTCTGGACGTCCCACTCGTTGACGCGGCCGGTGAGGCGGTCGGCCTGGCGACCTTCACGGAAGGTGACGACGGGGTCACGATTCACGTGCTGATCGAAGGATTGACCCCCGGAGAGCACGGTTGGCACCTGCACGAGTTCGGCGACTGCAATGGCGCCACCGACGAGCCGTTCAGCAGCGCCGGTGGCCACTGGAACCCGACCGACATGGAGCATGGTGCGCCGGATGCCGCGTCGCATCACGTCGGGGACTTCGGCAACTTCGAGGCCACAGCCGATGGTAAGGCTGAAGCAACCATGACGACCATGGATTTCTCGCTGGGCGATGGCCCAGACTCGGTGTTCGATGAGGACGGCACTGCCATCATCATCCATGCTGGACGCGATGACCTCAAAACCCAGCCAAGTGGCGATAGCGGCCCTCGCTTCGCCTGCGGCGTGGTCGCGGAGCCGATGATGGGCGCGATGGGCACCCCCATGGCCGGGTCGATGACGGGAGCGATGAGCACGCCCATGGCCGGAGCGATGACGGAAGATACGGGCACGGCGGAAGCCACCCCCATGAGCTAACGCACCCCAGGAA
>JALYWD010000359.1 GCA_030852885.1 Chloroflexota bacterium
CCCACGAGGCCCTGGATGCGGTCGCCCACACGCACGTTGTAGGTAATGCCACCGGTGCCCGGTACGATGCGCGGCTCACCGCGATGCGTGATCAGGTGCGGCGTGCCTCCACCTGAAGCGGGCACGAACTCCTGCGGAGCAATCTGCCCGGTCACCGCGACCTTGACCAGATGCTCGCTATTCGTCTTGATTGGCATCGTTTCGACACTCCCTGCACTCGCGCTCAGTGGCGCTACGGTCTACAGCGCGCGCAGTGTACGAGCGTTCGCGCGACCCCGCAGGGTGCACGTATCGCCAGCGCTGCGGAGAGTGCCGAATGGCCCGGCTCAGGCAGGCTTGCCCTGCCACGTCGCCACCAGCATCCCGTAGTACGTTGGCGCTTCGTAGCTGATGACCTCGCTCGGCCAGCCCTTGCCCTGTAAGGCGCCGCCCAGCATCAGCAACTGCCAGAGGCCGTCGATGGCCGCCATTTCGGCCCGCTCATCCGGGAGATCACGCAGCGACAGGAGGTCATTCGCGGTCACGGCGGCCACGACTTCGGCATCGACCACCGCCGACTCGGGGTGGAAGCCGTAGGGACCATCCTCCGCGTGGCGGTGTCCCCAGTCGCAGGACGCGACGAAGGCAATGCGACGTGAGCTGGCCTCCGCCACCTCCGCGACAACCTCGCCGAACCGGATCAGGTGCTCACGCGGGATCGAGCGGGAGGGCGACACGAGAACCGCCGGCGGACCCTGATCCGTATCCGGTGGATCTGCCAGCACGTTGCCCAGCCCGGACATGTTGCGGTCATGCCCCAGGAACCAGAGCGGCGTCAGGAAGCCCCAGTCGAGCGGGAGCACGCTCTGGTTGCGGCGGCTGCCGGCGTAGCCCACCAGGGCGATGGGGATGTCTTGCACCCGGGCAGCGCCGGCAATGGCGTCGGTCAGTTCGCCGTCGATTGGCACATTCATCTCGACGGTGCGCCCCTCCCAGGAGAGGGAGCCCGCCGCCCGGCTCGTGTCAGCCAGCGCAATGGCGTCGTTGACACGGACCCCGTGCGGCCCGGCAATGACCACCGCCTCCACCCCGGCAGCGGCGGCCCGGCGTTGCATTTCCAGCATGGCCGCGCGGGTTTGCAACGCGCCTCCCGCGTCCTCACCCAGGTCCGGGATGAGGGGAAACCCGTGCGGCGCAATGGCAGCGAAAACGAGCGGCATGCCTGGAACCTCCCATGCACTCTGGACTCAACCGGCGTGGGGCAACGCGCGCTGCTCACGGTAATGCGCGGTGCGAACATCGGCAACCGACACGCCGACGAGGATGAGCAGAGCCACCGTTGCAATGACCAGCGGTGACCAGGTCTGACCAATAACACCAACCAGGATGAGCAAGCCGATGGCCACCAGGCGCGGTATCGAGACAATATTGAAGACGACGTACTTGAACAGCGCATGCCCGACCAGGAACAGGGCCGGCCCTCCAAGCAGGGCAATCGCCGTCTCTGGCGTGGCATGGCCCAGTGGATGGGCTATCTGCAGTTCATCCCCTACCGCAGTGACCACGATGCCCGCGATCATCGGGAGATGGATGTACGTGTAGGCAGTCCGGCCCAGAGCTCCCGGGTCGCTGGAGTGCGCGATGGCCTCGGCAGCATCGCCCGCCGCGCGGTCGAAGTAGATCCACCAGAGCGCCACACTGCCGAGGAAGGCGACCACGAACGCCGCGACGGCTTCCACGGACATGTCCAGTTCGCCGAAGGTTGCGCCGGTGACGAGAATCGATTCACCGAGCGCGATGATGACGAAGAGTTGCGCGCGCTCAGCCATGTGCTCGCCACTGATGTTCCAGTCGCTCGTGCGGGCACGTCCCAAACCGGGCACGACATAGAAGAACAGCGGCGCCGCGTAATCCACCAGGACCGCGATGACCCACAGCACTTCGCGCGTGGTCCCACTCGTGAGCGCACCGGCAATCCAGAGGACGCCGGCCATGATGGACCAGATGACGAGACGAACGAAATTCGTGCGCAGCATCTCGTTGTCGCGGGCGGCCCAGATGACGAACAGGCTGCGTCCGACCTGGAGCGCCACATAGGCGACAGCAAAGAGCAGGCCGCGATCTGTGAATGCCTCGGGAATTGACGTCGACATCAGGAGGCTGGCCACCATCCCGGCGATCAGGACCAGCCTGACCGTGCGCTGATCCGGATCGAACCAGTTGGTGAACCAGGCGGTGTAGACCCATGCCCACCAGACTGCCAGCAGCAGGATGGCCGTTTGCAATGCGCCCTGGACATCGAAGTGCTCGAGCAGCTTGTGCGAGAGCTGCGTAATCGCGAAGACGTAGACGAGATCGAAGAACAGTTCGATCGGCGTCACCGTACTGCGGTGAGCACCGTCTTCGCGGAGAAACGGGTTTCTTGGCATGGTCCCTTCCCTCACCGTGCCCAACGGTGGCCAATCGACGCAGTCTGCATATCCGTTATGATCGCCTCATCGTGAAGTATCGCGATTCACGCGGTTCAGGAGAGACGTTCATGACCTTTGGGTTTCCCGGTTCCGTCGATGCAAAGAAGCAGCGCAGTTGCGACACCCGCCGGGTGAGTCCCACCCTGGCTCGCAACGGGATGATCGCCAGCCAGCACCCGCTCGTCTCAGCGGCCGGGCTGCGCGTCCTGGCAAGTGGCGGCAACGCCATCGACGCCGCCGTCGCGGCGGCACTGGTGGGTACGGTGGTCATGCCCAGCCGGTGCGGCATCGGCGGCGATCTCTTCGCCGTGGTTGCCCGGCCGGACGCATCCGGCGCCTGGCAGGATGACGACGTCCTGGCCTTCATGGGCAGCGGCATCAGCCCGCGCGGCGCATCTATCGAGTTCATGACCGAGCGTGGGACGGACGCTGCCGGCGGCCACCGGGTGCTGGCGCAGCACGGTCCCCTCTCGCCATCAGTGCCAGGGTTCGTCGCCGGGGCGTTCTCGCTGCTCGATCACTATGGGACGCGCTCCTTCGCTGAGCTGGCCGAGCCAGCCATCGGGTACGCGGCCAAGGGATTCCCCGTCACCCCTGGTGAGGCCAGCGGCTCCGCCTCGCTGGAAAGTGAATTGCGCAAGTACCCGGCAACGGCTGCTGTCTTCCTTCCCAACGACCGGCCGCTCAAGGCAGGCGAAATCCTGAGGCAGCCGGGCCTGGCCCGTTCCATCGCGCAGATCGCACGGGGCGGCCCGGATGTCTTCTACCGGGGAACCCTCGCGAAGGCGATCTGCGATTTCCTCGGGGAAAATGGCGGCGCGCTGACTATGGACGACTTTGCCGATCACGCCTCGGACGTCGGCACGCCGCTATCCACCTCCTACCGGGGCTACACCGTCTACGAGACGGCCCTGCCCACCCAGGGGTTTGTGGTCCTGGAAGCGCTGAACATCTGCGAGAACGCCCCGCTCGGTGAGGCAGGCATCAGCAGCACGCAGGGCGTGCACACGTCGATTTCGGCGCTGCGCCAGGCGTTTGCCGACCGTCGCGCGTACGCGGGTGACCCACTGCACGTGGAGACGCCCATGGCGACGCTGCTGTCCAAGGAGTGGGCGAAGGAGCGCTACGCCACCATCGCGGCTGACCGCCTGGTCGAGGAACAGGCGGGCGTCATCTCCGGCGGAAACACCACGTCGCTGACGTGCATCGATGGCGACGGCCTGATGATCTCGCTGATCTGGACCGTCTCCGACTCCTACGGCTCACGCGTCGTGGCGGGCGACACCGGCATCCTCCTCACCAACCGCGCGGGCCACTGCTTCAGCCTGGAGCCAGGCAGCCCCAACCTCTACGGGCCGGGCAAGCGCACCATGCACACGCTGAACTGCTACCTGATCGCGAATGAGGAGGGCACGCCGGTCCTGGTGGGCGGCACCCCCGGCGGTGACTACCAGCCGCAGTGGAACCTGCAGACCATTACTGGCCTCATCGATGACGGGCTGGATGTGCAGCAGGCCAGCGAAGTCCCGCGCTGGCAGATGGGGCCTGCCACCTACCCGGCCGAGCGTGGCGAGGCGTTCTCGCTCACTATCGAAGACCGCGTCGGTGAGGACACCCTTGCCGGGCTGGAAGCGATGGGCTACCCGCTCACACGCGCCGGCGCCTGGGGCGCTGGCGGCTCCGTGCAGGTGATTGCGCGCGATCCGGAAACCGGGCTCCTGGCCGGTGGCTCAGATCCCCGCGCCGAGGGTATGGCAATCGGTCTGTAGCCCCGGCTGCATTTGCGCCGCGCATCCGCAGCAAACGGAGAGTCCCATTGATATGATGGGGCTCTCCGAATACACGGTGCTTCGTGGGCCTGCCACTCTGGGCTGGCGAAGTCCTTTCATTTCCTGAGGCTTCTCGCCTCCGGCGTCAGGCATCGTGAAAGGAGCGTTTGCTAGCAAACCAGCGCGACGGAACCGCATCATCACAAACCGGACATCAAGCGCTTTCGCGACGACGCGAAAGCCGTCGGGGCCAGAGAACCGCACTTGCGAGCGCGCGTCTCATAGACCACGAGGAGGTTCACCGGTGACCAGGATCGACTGGAGTGTTCTGAGCGGACCACGCGTCTCCCGGCGCACACTCATGGGGGTGGCCCTTGCGTCCGGAGCAATGGGCTACGCCCGCCAACTCGGCGGGGCAGCGGCTACCCTCCCTCCGGCGTCAATAAGCCGGCGCCTGTCCCAGAGTGAGCCCAGGCAGGGCGGCACGCTCAAGCTGGGCTTCGGCATCAGCCAGATCCCGAATCTCGATCCGGCCAAGGTCAACCTCGGCATAGTGGCGGGCGAGATCGTTTCGAACATCTTTTCCAGCCTGGTGCAGTTCGATCCTGAGCTTGGGCTCATCCCGGATCTCGCGGAAACCTGGACCGTCAGCGACGACGGTTTGCAGTACAGCTTCACGCTGCGCGACGGCCTCACCTTCCACAATGGCGATGCGCTGAACGCTAACGACCTCGTCTACACGTATGAGCGCAACATCAACCCGGAATTTGCCTCGCCGCACGCGAACAAGCTGGCACTGATCACCGCCGCTGAAGCCGCGGACGATCTGACCTTCAACGTCACCCTTTCCGCGCCCTTCGCGCCCTTCCTGGCCGTCGCCTGCAGCCGTGGCCCCGGGCGTGCCCTGGCGCCGATTTCAAAGCGCGCGTTCGAGGAACTGGGCGAGGAGCAGTTCGATCAAACGCCGGTCGGCTGTGGCCCCTTTGCCCTGGTGGCCGAAACGGCAGACCTGAGCAGCGGCTTCGAACTGGTGGCCTTCGACGGCTGGTACGGGGGGCGCCCCCACCTGGACAAGATCGAAGTCACCATCATTGCCGAGCCCTCCAGCCGCATCAGCGCCCTGGAAGCTGGTGACGTCGATATGCTCGACATCGTCCCCGCCATCGGCGTGGCACAAGTTGCCGAAAATCCAGACTTCACCCTGGTGCAGCTCCCCGGGACAAACTGGATCGGCCTGGCAATGAACTACGAGCGCGAGCCGTGGGCCAACCTCGACGCCCGCATGGCCGTCGCCAAGGCGATTGACCGCGACGCCCTCGTGCAGACGGCGCTTTTCGGCCTCGGCACGCCCGGCATCGGGCCGATTGCCCCGGCCTTCGGCTGGGCCTACATCCCGCCAGCGGACACGGAAACGCCGCAGGCGTTCGATGTTGAGGCTGCGAAGGCGCTGGCCGAGAAGGCGGGCATCGTCGGGGCGAAACCGGCCATCATGGGCACCGCGGACAACCAGCGCGTAGCTGAGGTGCTGCGTGGCCAACTCGCGGACATCGGCGTTGACGTCCAGTTCGACATGCTGCAGCAGGCCGCCTGGAACGAACGCTGGTCCGCCGGGGACTTCGACTGGATCATCAACGGCAGCGTGGTCGACGCCGATCCCGA
>JALYWD010000395.1 GCA_030852885.1 Chloroflexota bacterium
GGATCGGAGAAGGCCGCCTGGTAGGCATCGCCGATGGTCTTGAAGTGATGGCCATGATGGGCGCGGATAGCGTCGCTGAGGATGGTGTTGTGCCGCTCCACGGCGCGCCACATGACGTCAGCGTCGCGCTCCCAGAGGCGCGTGGAGCCTTCGATATCGGTCACCAGGAAGGTGATGATGCCCTGTGGAAATGGCTCACTGGTCATAATGATGAGTGTAGCGCTGGTTTCACATTCCGCGCTTGGATGTCAGGAAGTTCCGGTGAAGTGGCAGGGATATTTCGCGCTGTACGTACACCGTTGTGTTCACCATAAATTGGCGATATGACGCCAAAACTGGTATCATTGGGCATATGCAAGACCGGGTTCGGCGCCGTGTTGAGCGCGCGCGGCAGCAGCGGTTCGAGCGGATTGTTGCCCGCGCGCTGGATGGCCTCCCTTCTGAGGTCATGACCATGCTCGACAACGTGCATGTGATCGTCGAGAACGAGCCGACCGCTGATCAGATTGCACAGGCTCGCGTCGCAGCCGGGCTTGATGGTCCCCCCGCAGGGGATGAGGATTCCCTGTTCGGCCTGTATGAGGGGGTGCCACTCACCCAGCGAGGTGGGGAGTATCACCTGGTTCCGCCAGACCGAATCACCATTTTTCGCGGGCCCCTGGAGCGGGCGTGTGCCTCGCCCCAGGCAGTTGCGCGTGAAGTACGGATCACGGTCATGCATGAGCTTGGTCATCACCTCGGTTTCGGGGAAGACCGGCTCTCAGAGCTTGGGCTGGGCTAGGCCCACTGATGGTTTGACACACAAGTACTTAGCACGCAGTGCACTGAAGGAGTAAGCGCCGGTGGCAGCGACCACAAAGACTCGAACCCCATCGTACGATGCCTCCTCCATCCAGATCCTGGAAGGCCTGGAAGCTGTACGCCGCCGCCCCGGCATGTACATCGGCAGCACGGATCAGCGCGGCCTGCACCACCTGGTGCGCGAAATCGTCGATAACTCGGTCGATGAGGCCCTCGGCGGGCACTGTGACACCATCATCGCCACCATCGCGGTGGATGGTGTGGTCACCGTGCGTGACAACGGCCGCGGCATTCCGGTTGACAAGCATTCCAAGCAGAACAAGTCCGCGCTCGAAGTGATCATGACCATCCTGCATGCCGGCGGCAAGTTCGGCGGCGGCGGGTACAAGGTCTCCGGCGGTCTGCACGGCGTCGGTGCGTCGGTCGTGAACGCGCTCTCCGAGTGGTGCCGGGTGGAGGTCCGCCGCAACGGCAAGATCCATCGCCAGGAGTACAAGCGCGGTGTGCCCACGGGCCCCGTAAAGGTGGTCGGGTCGACTGGTGACGACGATCACGGCACGACGACCTCCTTCATGGCCGACACGGAGATCTTCACGGCCGGGCTGGACTACAGCTTCGAGTACCTGGTGCAGTGGTTCCGCGAGACGGCCTACCTGACGCGCGGACTGAAGTTGACCTTGATCGACGAGCGCGAAGACAAGGAAATGACCTTCTTCTTCGAAGGTGGCATCGTCTCCTTTGTGCGGCACCTCAACCGCAACCGCTCCGTGGTCCACGAGAAGCCGTTCTACGTGCAGCGGGAAGTGCCCTCCTGCCTGGTGGAAGTGGCCCTGCAGTACAACGACACCTACGGGGAATCGACCCACACGTTCGCCAACAACATCAACACCATTGATGGCGGCACCCACCTGAGCGGGTTCCGCTCCGCGCTGACCCGCACCATGAATGAGTACGGCAAGCGCAACGGCTTCCTGAAGCCGGATGAAGCGCTCACGGGCGAGGATGTGCGCGAGGGTCTCACCGCGATCATCTCGGTGAAGCTGGCGGAACCGCAGTTCGAGGGGCAGACCAAAGGCAAGCTGGGCAACGCCGACGTGGCGGGCGCGGTGCAGGCCGTGGTCAACGACTCACTCGGCGCGTTCCTGGAGGAGAATCCCCAGGTTGCCCGCCGCATCATCGAGAAGTGCCTCACCGCCTCGCGGGCCCGCGAGGCCGCGCGCAAGGCGCGTGAACTGGTGCAGCGCAAGGGCGGCCTGGACAGCTTCAGCCTGCCGGGCAAGCTGGCCGACTGCACGGAGCGTGACCCGGCCAAGGCCGAGCTCTATATCGTGGAGGGTGACAGCGCTGGTGGCAGCGCCAAGCAGGGGCGTGACCGCCGTTTCCAGGCCATCCTGCCGCTGCGCGGCAAGATCCTGAACGTGGAGCGGGCACGGCTCGACAAGATGCTGCAGAACAACGAAATTCGCACCTTGCTGACGGCGCTCGGGACCGGGATCGGGGAGCAATTCGACCCCTCGAAACTCCGCTATCACCGCATCATCCTGATGACCGACGCCGATGTGGACGGCAGCCACATTCGCACGCTACTGCTCACCTTCTTCTATCGCCACCTCGAGCAACTCATTCTCGATGGGAATGTCTACATTGCGCAGCCGCCGCTCTACCGCATCCGTGCGGGCAAGCAGGAAATCTGGGCCTATGACGACGATAGCTTGCGAGATGCGCAGGAGAAGCTGGGCGACAAGGCAGAGATCCAGCGTTACAAGGGCCTGGGTGAGATGAACCCAACGCAACTCTGGGATACCACCATGGACCCGGCGGTGCGCACCTTGCTCCAGGTCACGATCGACGATTCCGTGGAAGCGGACGAGACGTTCGACATGCTGATGGGCGCGGCCGTCCCCCCGCGCAAGAAGTTCATCCAGACACATGCGCGTGAGGTCGTCAACCTCGACCTGTAATCGCACTGACTCCGGATTGAGAGGGCGCGGCCGCTACAGCGGTTGCGCCCTCTGTCGTCTTTCGGGCTCATCCCCGCGTGAGCACCCCACCGGTCGTCGTCGGCTTCGGCCACTTGACGCACTTCATGCACATCTTCCACGAATCGCACGTGCCATCACAGCAGACGTAAATGCAGTTCGGCGGGATGGACGTGGCGCGTTCGGAGACGGCCATGCCGTGCTGGCCGGAACGACGCTTGCCGCGCTTGCGGCGGCGCGATGCACGCATCGGGGTGGCCAGCGCGCCAACGCCGCCGGTCACGAGCGCGGCGGCCAGCAGGCCGAGCACGCCGCGCCGTGGCAGGGACGTGGAGAGCGAGCGCGACAACGAGTCGAATGCGACATCCTGGGCACGGGAGTCTGGTGATGTGTGAGATGGTGAACGGTCCACCTGGGCCTCCTTTGGCGAGTGCACCCCATCCAGTCATCCCGGATGTAGCTCCACCATATGGCGACCGCTCTGTCCCGACTATCAACCCGATACCAGGCAGGCTGTCAATTCCGGCACGTCTCTCACATCCGCCGGTCCGCGTGGACACCTATCCTGCTTCCAGACTTCTCCCTGTTCGCCTGACGGCGGGGAAGGGCCTTCCTGCGTGATACCATGTTCCCCAAACGAACCAATCAATGCGAACGGTACGAATCGTGAACAATTCTCATGTGGGGGAGGGTGCAGATGGACGAGGCAGCACGTACTGAGCAGGATCGGCTGCTCGATATCATGCGCAACGAACTTTACGTGGCGGTCGTGTCCGACGTCCTCGATTCCATTGGTCTGCTCAACCAGGCCATGGATGACCGCCTGCGCCCGTTGAGCCCGCGGATGCGGCTCGTGGGCCGCGCCCACACGGTGATGACCGCCGATATCTACGAGCGCTCGGACGAACCCTATCGCCTGGAGATCGAGGCGGTCGATGCCCTCAAGCCGGGCGACGTGATGGTGGCGGACACCAACCGCAGCAGCCGCACCTGTTTCTGGGGCGAGTTGCTCTCCACTGCCTCCGTCGCCCGCGGCGCCGCCGGCTGCGCCATCGATGGTCACACGCGGGATGCCCTGCGCATCATGGAGATGGAGTTCCCGCTCTTCTGCACGGGCTTCCGCCCGGTCGATTCCTCCTACCGTGGCACGGTGGTTGACTACGGCTGTGCAGTGCAGGCCGGCGGCGTCGTGGTACACGCTGGCGACATCATTTTCGGGGATTTCGACGGCATCGTGGTGGTTCCCCCGCAGCACCTGGCCGAGGTCGTCAGCAAGGCGCACGACAAGGTGACCAGCGAGAACGCCAGCCGCGACATGCTGCGCGAGGGCGCGTACCTGCGCGATGTCTACGACCGCTTCGGGGTGCTCTAGCCAGTGAGCGGCCGGCAGCTTCTGTTCAACGAGATCACGCGCGGCGAATCCGCCGCGCGTGCGCCGGGCGCGTTGGCGGTGGTGCCGGTCGCCGCGACGGAGCAGCACGGGCCGCATCTGCCGCTGGGCACGGATACCTTCCTGGTGGAGACGGTGGCGCGGCAGGCGGCGGCCCAGGCCGCGCTCGAGATCGATGTGCTGGTGACGCCCACGCTGGCGATTGGCGCATCGCACCATCACTTCCCGTTCGGCGGCACGCTTTCGCTGGCGTCGGAGACGTACTACCGGGCCGTGCGCGACCTGGTGCTCTCCCTGATCCGGGATGGCTTCCAGCGCGTGTTCGTGATCAACGGGCACGGCGGGAACCACGAGCTGATTCAGGTCGTGGTGCGGGACCTGGTGCTGGAGTACCAGGCGAACCTGGCGGCTGCGTCCTACTGGGACCTGGCCCGCGCCGCGCTGGCCGCGCAAGCGCCAGAGACGACCGGGCGGCTGCCTGGGCACGCCGGGTACTTCGAGACCGCCATGCTGATGGCGATCCGGCCGGATCTCGTGCGTACGCCCCTACCGCAGCGCACTGCCGAGGAAATCTCCCGGGCGGCGGTGCCCAGCACACCCTACCGTCTGGAGCGCTCCGGGCACTGGGCCTCCATTGGCGGTCACACGGATTCCCCGCGGGACGCGACCCCCGAGGGTGGCCAGCGCCTGCTCGAGATCGTCGTTCCGGCCGTGGCAGGCGCCTTCCTGGAGTTCGCGCGGTTGCCGCTGTTGTTCGAGGAGAACCCGACGTCACCATAGCGCGGCACATTCCTTGCGCCCCTCACCTCCCAAGTCGGGTTACGGCGCGTTCTGTCACAGCACAACGCTGTGCCAACGTAACGGGAGGAAGTGACGGTGAGCGACACGACGGTGACCAAGGGCGAGGTGGTGGCCGCGATCAACCGGGAGCGTGAGGCCTGGGACGCCCTGCTCGCGAAGGTTGGCGAAGACCGCATGCTGGAGCCCGGCCCCATGGGGGAATGGACGTTCAAGGACCTGGCCGCTCACCTCACCGCCTGGCGTGAGCGCACCGTGCAGCGCCTGGAGGCGGCCGCGCACGGCCAGCCGGAGCCACCGGCGCCCTGGCCTGCCGAATTCAACGATGATGACGACGATGTCGATAAAATCAACGCCTGGTTCCAGAAGCAGTCTGAAGAAAAGCTGCTGGGCGAAGTGCTTGACGAATCGCGCGAGTCCTATGCCCGGTTGGCTGAGGCGGTACAGCAACTTCCGGAGGAAGCCCTGACCGACGGCTCCTACTTCGCCTGGACAGAAGGTCAGCCCCTGGGCGACGTGATCGTCTCAGGCGGGATTTTCGGCCATCTGTACGAAGAGCACGACGCCGACATCCGCCGCTGGCTCGCCGAGCGCCCCGCCGAGAGTGGGGCTGGGGCGCAAATCGAACTCTAA
>JALYWD010000411.1 GCA_030852885.1 Chloroflexota bacterium
ACCGAGATGCGCTCCACGAGAATCGTCGCGTCACCTGTGTGACGTGGTGATGCCCACGCTGGCCGGGCGGCCAGCAGGTCGTGACCAGACGGCGGCAGGCCCGGCCTGGTCTGGCTGATGAAGGCCGTGAATGGCGCGTCGCTCTCCAGATCCACCGCGAGCCTCGCGCCGTCGCACGCTGGGGCTATGCACAGGAAGCGGACATACCCGTCCTCAGCGGGAGGCGCCGGGAGCACCACTTCCTCGCCGTCACGGGTCAGGCGGAATGCCTGCACACCAGCCACCTGCGGGAGGTGGACCGCAACTCGGCTGCCAGGCGGCGCAACGGGAAGCTCAAGCCGCAGCGGTTCGCCGCTCGTCCGGCTCACCTCCCGGGCGGGACCTTCCACCGTGACCCCGCTCCCGTCGGGAGCAAGGAAGAAACGGCGGGCTTGCCACGGCACCGGCGGCGCGGGGACAGGTCCAAACGGTCGAGCGGCCAGCATCTGCGCGGGCACACGCCCGTCGGCATCCAGCGCCCAGATCACCTGCGCCGCCTTCTGATCCTCGATGCGCAGGATGTTGAGCGGCTGCGGGGAGGGCGGGGAATAGCTGGGGATCACCGCGCCCACCAGGAGCGCGGCGCATCCCAGCGCCACAAATCCGCCCCCCAACGTCGCAGCCACCCGTCGCCAGGTGGCGCGCACGGCAAAGAGCCCTGCGCCGCCCGTCGCCGCGAATGCGAGTGCGAAGGCAGCGGTGGCAGGAAACTCCGGCGAGAGGGCCAGGAAGTCAGAACCGCGGGCAAACCAGAGCCACATCCAACTGGCCCCGCACAGCCCAACTCCGCTCGCGGCCGCCAGCGCCCAGGGGAGCCGCCGGATCGCCGGTATCCGCAACAGGACGGCCAGCACGAGCGCCAGCAGCACCGGCGCGAGCACCATGAAGCCGGCAGCCGGCCAGATGACGGCAATCACGACCCCCAGGAGCGTCCAGGCGAGCCACCCGCCGTAGAACATCCCGGGCAGTCCGGCGCGTCGCCAGAGGAGACTGGCCAGGCTCCCCACTGTCAGCAGGGCGGCGATCCAGAGCAGCACCCGCAGGGGCGCAGGGTGCGCGTACCAGGGCGCCGGTGCACCGCTGCTCACCTGGGCCAGGATGCCCAGCGCCAACCCCGCGAGCGCTGCCAGCAGGAGCGCCGCTGGGACGAGCCCCAGCCCCCACAGCACCTGGCGGACGCCCACATCTCCCCGGCGCACGGCCAGTGTGGTCACGGCCAGCCAACCCACCGCGAGCGCCAGCGCAATCCCGAGCGTCCATCCCCACGGCCAGGTCACGAACACCCCAGGCGCGAGGTCCGCGTAGACACGCTCACCCGTGGGCGGGTCGCGCAAATCCTGGCCGCCGAAAGCGCGGCCCGCTGCCAGTGCGTTGTCGCCGTGGTGCTGCAGGCTGCCAGGTTCGATGTTGGGCGGGGCATCGAGCGGCGTGTGGTACTGGGCGTGGCCTTCCACAAACGCGAAGTTCACCCCGGGTATGCCCGCCGCTTCGTAAACCGTAAGGTCGGTGCTAAAGGGGAAGAGCGTGTAGAGAGAATCAGCGAAAGCGTTTCCCACCAGTCGCGAAACCGAACCACTCAGCGTCTGCGTCAGCCACCCGCTGTGGTGGGTCGTCTCGAACAGGATGCTCTGCCCGCTGGTGCCGTTCGCCTCCAGGTTGACGACAACGCCCACATCCATTGCCCAGGAGTGCTCGTCCGTGAACGCCTGCGCGCCGAGCAGCGCGATCTCCTCACCATCGGTGAAGAGCAGGATGATGGGGCTGGTTAGTGGTGACTCTGCGCGCAGAACGCGCACCACCTCGAGCAGCGCGGCCACGCCGGCCATGTCGTCGCCCGCGCCAGGCCCAGCCGCCACCGAGTCGTAGTGCGCGGTCAGCAGCACCGCCGGGCCATCGCTGGTCCCGGGCCAGCGGGTCATGACGTTTGTCACGTTGGCGCAGACGGCCCAGCGCGGTTGACAGGAAAAGGCTGTCTGCGTTTCCACCGGCAGACCGAGCGCGGTCATCTCGTCGATCACGCGCTGCCGAACTGCCGCATTCTGCGCCGTGCCTGTCGGATGCCCCGAACTGTCGCCAACCAGCCGGGCCAGCTTCTCCTGAGCACGTCCGGCCGCGAACTGGCTCTCCGGCGCTGACGCAGGCAGCGGCGCGGGCGGGCGGGCGGACAGCTCCAGCAGGCCGAATGTCAGCAGCATGATGGCGATGGCCAGGAGCGGCCGCCGCCAGTCCTGACTCCAGCCGGTAAAGCGAGTCATGACCCCAGCCACCGCATCAGGGCAACTCCCGGATCCAGAGCGGCATGCCGCACACGTGCCGATACCCCATTCGCGTGTACAGTGACTGTCCTTCCTCCGACGCAATCAGCATAGCTGGCAAGTATTGGTCCGCCAGCATTGCGGTCCGGGCCAGCGCCGAGCCGAAGCCGCACCCGCGCGCCTGGATCAGGGCGCAAAATCACCCACACGGCTGACCCCTTTGGCGCCCACGGCGTGGGATCATCTCCGGCACTGGGCCGCCCGTTGGCGATCCAGCGTGAGATGGCCGCGCCCGTGGCGCTGGTCATCCCCCTGAGGGACAAGGTGCATGAGCGAACGAGCCGCGGCACTAGCCGACGAGTTGCAACGAGCCATCGATGAAGTCGATGGGTTCATTGATGACGTTTCGGATGAGGGCTGGCAGGCGACTTGCCCTGACGAGCAGTGCACCGTGGCTGCGCTGATCTGCCA
>JALYWD010000423.1 GCA_030852885.1 Chloroflexota bacterium
TTCCAGCTCCTGCTGCTTGCTGGAGGCCTCCTGCTTCGGCAGGTAGGCGAGTTCGCCGCGTGCCGCCTGGCCCTGCAGCTGCTTCATGTAGCGCAGGCGGTTGCGGATGGTGACGAAGTTGGTCAGCGTCCCGCCCAGCCACCGGCGATTGACATAGAACTGGCCAGAGCGTTTTGCCTCGCGCTCCACCACATCCTGCGCCTGCTTCTTGGTTCCGACAAAGAGCACCTTGCCGCCTTTGGCCGTCGCGTTTTCCACGAAGGTGTGGGCCGCGGCGAGCAGGGGGACGGTCTGCTGCAAGTCGATGATGTGGATGCCGTTGCGCTCAGAAAAGATGTACGGCTTCATCTTGGGGTTCCAGCGCTTGGCCTGGTGGCCAAAGTGGACGCCGGCTTCCAGGAGCGCCTTCAGCGTGACGGTGGGTGATTGCCCATGCACGCTTGATACGTTTTGCACGGTTCCTCCAGTGTGTGGTGTTGAACTTCCGCGCCATTCATCCAGTGGCGGAACCGGCTGGGCCGGCACACCCGCATCTGTCCTGGCGCGTGACACATTGTGGCGCGGCCAATCGGCCGCGCCATCTGACAGTATACCGCATGCTTGTCGGGATTTACTGACTTGCCGGCTGCAGGTACTGCTCGATGACAAAACCGGCCTGACCCGTATCAGTGGCGGTGACTGGCCACCAGTCACATTGCCCTGCCTCGGAGAACGGCCCGGTGACCTGAAGCTGTGCGCCAGCCGGAAGTTCGGTCACGATGTTGCCATCGGTGGTCGGCGCGTCACGGAGGTTGACCTGGTCAGTCGTCATCACCAGAGTGCCCACCTCGTAGACAGGCAAGCTGGCGCACGGATTCTCCGTCACCGCCGTTGGCGCAACCGTTGCAGGTGCTGGCGGCTGGGTGGGAGGCGGCGCGGCGACCGCGGCAGTGGCGGTGGCCGCCACGACGGGTGGTCCCGGCGTGGGAGCAATGACTACGGCAGTTGGTGTGGGAGGAGCCGGCGTCGCCTGGTTGATGGGCGTGACAATGGCGGCCACTTCTGGTGTCGGTTGCTGCGTGGGGGAGCCATCGCCGATCAGCGCCGAAGCCCAATACCAGAGCAGGCCGATCAGCAAGAGCAGACCGATAACTGGCAGCGCGATGCGCAGATAGTCAGTCCAGTACCGTTCCTCGGGCTGGTAGCTCACCGTGCGCTCCTCACTCGGCCCCGCTCGCCCAGGATCACTGGACATTCCCACATCCTTCGCGTGCTGGTTTCGCCGCGGCAGCCGTGGCGCCCGTGAACTGGCTTGCTTTGCGGCGGCCCAATCCGGGTATTCCGCGTCCGGTTGCGCTGAACCCTCCCACATGTCCCGGCCAACGGTTGCCGCGCAATCGAGCGTACCGGCATCAACCGGATGGCTTTCCTGCGGCCCGTACAGCCGTGGGTGCCGGCACCATCCCTGGCGCCAGACCCCGGAGGGTTCAAAGAAACGGCAGGTCGCGCAAACATGGTCAGTCACCGCTGGCGATCTGGCCGTATGAGGGCGCCACGTGCACCGGGATACCTCGACATCCCGTGGGGATTGTACACCTCACCTCGCGCCCTCACCGCCTGGGCTCAGGTGGCAGGCGCTTCCGGCGCCTCGCTGTCCGAAGCAGAATCGGCTTCGTCCGCTTCCCACGCCGTCTCCGGGCTGCCCAATCGCCGGATGAAAGTCGATCCTGAGCCGCTTTGGCGGTCCGCTGCCGCCGCTTCGATGCTCACCGGAGGCGGTGCCGATCGCGCGCGCAAGGGCCGAGGTGCGGCGCGCTCCACGCCGGCCATGTCCAGTTCGCCTTCGTAAATGGCGCCTTCCTGGATTACGAGGGACCCGGTGGCCACCCGGGCGCGCACGCACCCGCTCGGCAGGATCTGCAACCGGCCACGGCAGCGCACTTCCCCGCGCACATCGCCAGCCACGGTGACATGCTCGGCGTCGATGATCGCGGAGACGTTCGCCCCTTCCGCGACGAACAGCGTGCCGTCGCAGGTGATCGTGCCTTTCACCTCACCCTCCACGCGCAAGTCCTTTTGCGAGCGGAAGGTCCCCTCGAACGACGAGCCGCGGTCCACGAGGCTCGCCGCCTCCAACCCGGAGGAGGTGTCATCGTTCCAGTCGAAGTCTACGGCGGTCAAATCTCGCATCTGCTGGCTCCCGGTATCTGGCGGTCAAGCTGTTGTGCGCGGCAGCGTCGGTCAGCCGCCACGGGCCGCGCGCACCGGCGCGACGTGCGAGACGCTCTCCTCGCTCATGGCAACCTTGCCAGTGACGACGGCTCCGTCGTGGATGACCACGCGAGGTGCATGGACGTTCCCGCTGACTCTGCCGCGCGGCAGCACCTCGAAGCGCTCCAGGCAGTGAACGGCGCCGCGCACCAGCCCGGCCACCACGACGTGCGCCGCCTGGAGCGTCGCATCGACCTCGGCATCTTCGGCAATGTAGATGCTGTTGCGCGCGGTGAGGGTGCCATCGGCGCGGCCATGCACATGGAGGGACCCCGTCGCTTCCAGGTTGCCAGACCAGGCGGTGCCATGCGCAATCACGCTGGTTTCCGTATCCATCGCGGGTACGGGCGACTGCGGTGCGGCTTGCTGCTCGGCCACGGGCTGAGGAGCGATATCCAGGTCATCGCGCAGCGCATAGGTGGACTCGGAGAAGAAGTCCAGGTCGGGGAGTGGCCGGTTGCTCGCTGGCAGCACCAGATCCCGGTCAGGAATCGACTCCGGCAGTTCGGCTGGCTCATTCCCTAGCTGATTGCGCAGCGCGCTGAGTTGTCGTTGGAACGCATCGACCTTGCTATCTCGGCGGAACACCATGCGAGACCCTCCCGGGCGCTCAGGAGCGCCAAAGCTGAGCGCCGCGGTAGGCGCCACCAACACGCCGGGGTCTTGCGGCGACCGTCTTGCAGGGAACGGGTGGGGTATGCCGCCACGCTCAGGCGGACTGCAAGGCAAGCTCACCGTCCGCGCCCGAGGGTGTACGTACATGTTAGCACGAGGGCAGGTCGCTGAAAATGGCAAAGGGACCGGGTCATGTAACCCGGCCCCTTTGCCTTCTCTACACGAAAGGGTGAATTTCCTGGTACGCCCGACAGGACTCGAACCTGTGGCCTCTTGCTCCGGAGGCAAGCGCTCTATCCGCTGAGCTACGGGCGCGTCTTCAGATACGGGCGGTATTGTACACCACGCGACAGCGCTTCCACGGGTGAAGCGCAAGAAAGCTGGCGCTGCGCTCCACATGGCGCTACCATTCGCGGGTTATTCTGGTCCGCGTCTGCGCGCGGACTCTTGCTGCGCCATACATGGAGGCACGATGACGTCTGGGGATCCCACCGAGACGGGACGCATTCATCTTAGCGACGACGACGTAGCTTACATGATGAACGTGTTGCGGAACGCTTCGCAACCCGTCACCACACAGCAGTTGATTGATGTCCTGCGCCGGCAATCTGAACAGCAGCGGGGCGGTCCTGAAAACCAGGGCTCAGGCGCGGAGTAACGCGGCCGAACAACGGCTCGTGGCGGGCCCGTAGGCGCCTTGTGACCATTGCAGCATTTCGCTCATTCGTGACTTCCTCATGGGAAAGGCAAACATGGTAGTTCAGCAGGATCAACATGCGCGAAAGCTGTCCGGCTCGGCCAGAGAGCAGGAATTGGCCGCCCTCATTCTCAACGTCATGCTGGCGCGCGGGATGTTCATGTCCGCCAATGCGGTGATCCGCATGCCAGTGACGGTCCTGGCCGAGTATGCCTCGTCTCAAGGCAAATCCGGCGGTGAAAACGCGATTCTGGAAGCTGCTGCCGCCAACCCGGATGTCTTCTCCGTCGATGCCACTGGCGACGAAGCGATGATCCAGACCATGCGTGACGGCCGTGCCCCGGGCGGCGTCGAGCCCATTGCTCGCCACACGTTCGCCAAGCGTTTCCTGACGCCACTACCGCGGCCGGAGCGTTCGCTGACGCAGCGGCCACGCCCGCGGCCCCAGGAGCCGGTGATCGACGTGATGGCGGAGATCGTCGATCTGCCGCTGAATATCGCGCCGCTGACTGCCGCGTTCGATGTCCCTGCCGAAGTGCCGGTGGTGGTCGAAGTGGAGGAAATCGAGCCCGAGGTCGAAGCGCCTCCGGTGGTCGAGACCCCTGCCGCGCGTACCATCACCACCCAGGTCTCGCGTGCTACCGATGTCAGCAACGTCGATGACCTGGAGCTGGCCCGGGCCCTGCGCGACCGCCTTGGTGGAGACCCGCGGGTGGCCACGTTTGGCGAGCAGTGGCTGATGGAGGACCGCGTCCCGCGCTTCAGCCGTGGCGATCTGCGCCGGATGAAGGATTACCTGCAGGAGAAGGAACAGCCGCTCACCGATGACGACCTGGTGCAGGATGTCCTTGGGGTGCGACCGGGCTCGCCAGAGTTCGACCTGCAGCGGTTCGCGCTCAACTACCGGCTCCTGAATGAGCACCGGGAGTTTGAATTCGTTGGCACGGCCAACCAGCGCTTCTGGACCACGAGCGGCATGCCGCCGATCGGCACCAGCCGGCGCAAGCTGACGGAACTGGGCACGGACTATCGGTTCCTGCTCGAAGAGCTTGGCGAAAGCCCCGCCTACCGCACGCGGGAGGCAGTGGATCACACCCTGTCCTTCTATGAGTTCATCCACGGCATGCTGCCGTATGACCGTGAGATGCAGGAGCTGCTGGCTGGACCGGTGACCCCTGGCCAGAAGAGCGCGGTCCTCACCTTCGAGTGCCCGCAGTCCTTTACGACCTATCTGGTCGAGCTGCGCTTCCCGACTCCGAACCGCGGCGGCTTCATCCTGGGCCTGGATGACTTCTTCGCCGAGAACCTGGTGCCGGGCGCGATCCTTTCCATCCAGCCCACGGAGAATGACGGCCACTACCGCGTGGAGTATCTGCCGGAGGCTGCCCGGAGCGACCAACTCCTGGAACTGGACGAGCGCCGCGCGCTGCGCTACGTCTTCCGCCCCACGACCTACGCCTGCGGTGTGGATGAGGCTCAACTCCTGACCGAGGCGCGATTCGGCGGGTTGGCGAACGAAAAGCCGCTCGATGAGAAGGTGCGCCGCCGGCCGGAAGCGGTCATCGCCGCCACGTTCGAGCGCATCGGCGAGGAGCACGGCGGAAACTACTCGCTGGACCTGCAAACCCTCATGGCGGGCGTCAATATCGAGCGCCCGATGTCCGAGACGCTGCTGCGCTCGGTGCTGGAAAACGACGACACGGGAGCCTTCTCCCGCGATCCGGATGCGGACAACCTGTACACGTATGTTCCGGGCACGACCCCGTAAGGAGCCGTCCCATGGAAAACCTGCAACAGTCCCAGGTGGCTGACACACGGTCGCTGCACGATGTGCTGGCGGAGCTACGCGCGGGAGACCTCTCCCACTCGCGCGTCTCCCGCCTCTCCGATCTCTCTCGGGAGGACGGCCGCATCCTTGCGCGATCCTGGCAAGATTTTCCCGAAGAGACGCGCGAGGCAATTGTGCGTCGGATTGAGGAACTTTCTGAAGAGCGGATCGATGTGAACTTCCGGCGCGCACTGCGCGTGGCGCTGGATGATCCTTCCGCGGCCGTGCGGCAGCTGGCGGTGTCGGCGCTGTGGGAAGAGGATTCCACCGATTTACTGGACCGCTTCGAGGCTCTGCTGACGCAGGACGCTTCGGAGGACGTGCGGGCACAAGCCGCAGCGGCTCTGGAGCCGTATGTGATACGAGCGGCCCAGGGCGAACTGGATGAGGCGGAAGCCGACCGCCTGCGCGACGTGCTGCTAGCGGCGACAAGCCCGAACGAACCGCTGCTGGTGCAACGGCGTGCCCTGGAGGCTCTCGGTCCGCTTGGGAGTGACCCGCAAGTTCGGAACCTGATCACCGAATTCTACGAATCAGACGAGCAAGGACTTCGCTGCAGCGCTCTGTACGCCATGGGGCGCAGCCTGCAATCCGAGTGGATGCCGGACATCCTTGCTGAACTGGAGAATGACGAGGCAGAACTACGCTACGAGGCTGCACGAGCGGCGGGCGCATTGGGATCGCAGGATGCCTTGCATGGCCTCCTGGCGGCGGCACGTGATGAGGACGCCGAGGTGCGTCACGCGGCCATTGCTGCTATGGGCCAGATTGGCGGCCGGGGCGGTGCTCGCGCGTTAGAACGCCTGGCTGATGATGCCGATGATGCGGATTTCGAGCTGATCGAGTCAACGCTCGAAGACGTCAACTCGCTCCTCGAACCCTTCTCATCAGCGTGAGTGCCTCCGTTGACCTGATCCGCGATCCCGACATCTGGAACCACGCCGTGCTTGCAAATGGCGGGCACTTTCTGCAGTCCTGGGGCTGGGGTGAGTTCAAGAGCAAGTTCGGCTGGGATGTCGCCCGCGTAGCTGCCGGTGGCGGCGCAGCGCCAGCGGTGGCGCAGATGCTGGTGCGCCGGAAGGCTGGGGTGAGCGTCGGGTATATCCCGCGTGGCCCCGTGCATGCTTCCAGCGTAGAGGGCATCACCCTCTGGCGGGCGATTGGCCGGGAAGCCCGGCGGCAGCGGGCGCTGTATGTGATCGCGGAGGCCAATGAGCCCTTGCCGGATGGGCTGGAGCAGGCCGCGCGGCTGACCGCCGGTCCCGCGCACATTCAGCCGGCCCGCACGGTCAAGGTGCCGTTGCTGGACGACGAAGCCCTGCTCAAGCAGATGCACCAGAAGACCCGCTACAACGTGCGCCTCGCCCAGCGTCGTGGCGTAACCGTGCGTCGTGCAGCGCACGACAGCGCCGGCGTTGACGCCTTCTACGCGCTGATGCAGGATACGGCTCAACGCAATGCGTTCGGCGTCCACGAGCACCGATACTACGAGGAGTTTCTGCGGACATTTGGCGACACCGCTGCGCTCATATTTGCCGAAATCGAGGGCAAGCCAGTAGCGGGCGTGATCGTCGTCCGTTTTGGGGACGAAGCGATCTACATGTACGGCGCGTCCTCGACGAAGGACCGGGCGCACGGCGCCGGTTTCTACATCCAGTACGAGGCGATGCGCTGGGCGCGCGAGCAGGGGTGCACTGTCTACGATCTGTGGGGCATCCCGGCAGTAGACCCATCAACCACCCATGTGGATGGCGGTGACCGGATAGCCGGCACCTCGGGCAGCGACTGGCGTGGTCTCTACGAGTTCAAGACCCGGTTTGGCGGGCAAATCGTCTCCTACCCGGCGCCATTGGAGCGGATATACCTCCCTGGCCTGGCTCACCTGGCCAAGCGCATCTACCCCGTAGGTGGCGGCGAGTGACCCTGCCCGTGGCAACGGTTGACGAGTTGGCAGTCGCCGCTGGAGGCGCCCTCTCCGGCGAGGCCTCAACGCCTGTCACGGACGTGGTGTACGACTCCCGGCAGGTGACGCCGGGAGCGCTCTTCGCGGCCCTGCGCGGCGCGGACCTCGACGGGCACGACTACCTGCACTCGGCTATCGAGCGCGGGGCCAGCGCCCTCCTGGTCGAGCAGCCAATTGACGCCGATATCCCCCAGATTGTGGCGCCGAACAGCCGGCAGGCGCTAGCGGGAGTGGCGGCGGCGTTCTTCCGGCACCCGTCGCGCGAGGTCGGCGTGATCGGGGTGACGGGCACTGACGGCAAGACCACGACCTCGTTCATCCTGGACCACCTGTTGCGCACGGCCGGCACGGTCACGGGCCTGATCGGAACGGTGGCGGTGCGCATTGGCGATACGGAAGACCTGCACGCAGCGCGGCAGACGACGCCGGAATCCAGCGATGTGCAGCGGTACCTGCGGCAGATGGCCGACGCCGGTGTGGAGTGGGCCGTCCTGGAGGCGACCTCGCACGGCCTGGCCATGTTCCGCCTGGACCACGTGGAGTTCCGGGCGGGCGCGGTGACGAATATCACCCACGAGCACATGGACTTCCACGGCACGGTCGAGAACTACCGGCGCGCCAAGGCGATCCTGCTGGAGCGCGTGGCGGCGCGCGGTGGCCTGGTAGTCAGCAATGCCGATGACGCCGGAGCACGCGCGGTGGAAGGGTATGCCGGTGGCGCGACGCTGCTGCGCTTTTCCCTGCATGACACGACAGCAGATGTGCGGGCCGAGAACCTGGCGCTGGCCGGTGATGGGAGCCGCTTCACCCTGGCAACCCGCGAGTTCGGCCAGGCAGATGTGCGCTTCCCGCTGATCGGGGAGTTCAACGTCGCGAACGCGCTTTGCGCCGCCGCGACTGCACTCGGTCTCGGGATTCCGCTCTCAACCGTCGTGCAGGGCCTCGAAAGCGCCCCGGCGGTGCCAGGGCGCATGGCGCGTGTGGATGTTGGACAGCCCTTCAGCGTGGTCGTGGACTACGCGCACACCCCGGACTCACTGGACAAGATTCTGCGCTTGCTGCGCAGCCTTCACCCCGGTGGTCGCTTGATCGCCGTGTTCGGAAGCGCCGGTGATCGTGACCGGGACAAGCGTCCGATCCAGGGCGCCGTAGCCGCTGAGTTGGCCGATGTGGTGATCGTGACCACCGAAGACCCGCGCTTCGAGGATGCCGACGCGATCATCGCCGAGATCGTGGCCGGGGCGCGCGGATCCGGCCAGATCGACGACGCGCATTTACACACGCGGACCGAGCGGCAGGACGCGGTGGACCTGGCGATCTCGCTGGCCGGGCCGGGCGACTGCGTGCTGCTGGCGGGGAAGGGACACGAGGGGAGCATCATCTGGGGGCGCGAGAAGTGGCCCTGGAATGAGGCCGAAGCCGCGCGCCAGGCACTCCGGCAACGCGGCTTCGGGGTAGGCGAGGCTTAGTTCTCGTCCAGAGCGTCGTCTTCGCTGCCCCACAGGGCGACCGTCTTTTCCGGCACCAGGGCCAGGCCAACGTCAACCAACTGCTCGCGGCCAACGGAGTCCGGCGCCTGGAACATGAGGTCCAGGCCCCGCTGGTTCTTCGGGAAGGCGATGACTTCGCGGATGTTCTCCTCGTCCGCCAGGATCATGGCGAAGCGGTCAATGCCCATGGCGATACCGCCGTGCGGTGGCGCGCCGTAGTCGAGAGCATCGAGCAGCGCGCCAAAGCGCAGGTTCGTGTCCTCAGGGCTGTAACCCATGAGCTCGAACATCTTCTGCTGGTCAGCGCGACGGTGGTTGCGAACGCTGCCGCCGCCAAGTTCGTTGCCGTTGCCGACCAGGTCGTACTGCCTGGCGCGCACAGCGCCGGGATCGCTCCCGAGCAGATGGGCATCTTCCTCCAGGAAGCCGGAGAAGGGGTTGTGGGTGGCATCCCAGCGGTTTTCCTCCTCCTTCCACTCCAGGAGCGGGAACTCGTAGACCCAGCAGTAGGCGAGCACGTTCGGGTCGGCAAGCTCCAGGCGGCGGCCGAACTCGTCGCGCAGCGCGGAGAGGGTCTTGGCGACAACCGCCGGCTGGTCAGCCACCACCAGCACCAGGTCACCGGGGTTCGCGCCGATACCGGTGGTGACAGCGGCGATTTCGGACTCGCTGAGGAACTTGGCGACCGGGGACTTCAAACCGTCCGCCGCCAGCGCGAACGTGGCCAGGCCCAGAGCGCCAGCACGCTTCGCCAGATCGGTCACCTCGTCGATCTCGCGACGCGTGTACCCGGCGCATCCTGGGACCACGATTGCCTTGATCTGGCCGCCGTTCTCCAGCGTCTGCGCGAAGGCGCGGAAGCCGGTGCCCGCAAACGCGGTCGAGATATCCTGCAGCTCCATGCCAAAGCGCAGGTCAGGGCGGTCATTGCCGAAGCGGCTCATCGACTCCGCGTACGTCAGGCGAGGAAAGGGGCGCTCCTGGATCGTCTTGTCCGAGAAACGCTCGGTGAGATCGATGTAGAGCGTTTCGATGAGATCCATGATGTCGTTCTGCTGCACGAACGCCATCTCGATATCGAGCTGGGTGAACTCAGGCTGGCGGTCTGCCCGCTGCGGCTCATCGCGGAAGCAGCGCGCGATCTGGAAGTAGCGGTCCAGGCCGGCCACCATCAGCAACTGCTTCATCTGCTGCGGCGACTGCGGCAGCGCGTAGAGGTTGCCTGGGTGCCCACTGCTGGGCACCAGGAAGTCGCGAGCGCCTTCGGGGGTGCTCTTGATGAGCAGCGGCGTTTCGACCTCCAGGAAGCCCTGCTCGGAGAGGTACTCGCGCATGTAGCGCACCATCGCGTGGCGCAGCACGAGGTTGCCGAGCATGCGGGAGCGGCGCAGGTCGAGGTAGCGATGCTTCAGCCGCACCGATTCGTCGATGTTCGCGCTCTGCGCGATCTCGAAGGGCGGCGTGTTGGAGGCGTTAAGGACCGTGATATCACGGGCCTCAATCTCGATGTCCCCGGTCGCCAGTTTGGCGTTGCGCGTGCCCTCTGGCCGCTCTCGCACCGTGCCGCTGATCTCCAGCACGTACTCATTGCGCACGTCACTGGCCGCGGCGTGAGCTTGCGGCTCGATCTCGGGGTTGAAGACCACCTGCGTCAGGCCGTAGCGGTCTCGCAGGTCGATGAAGATCAATCCGCCCAGGTCACGTCGCCGGTTGACCCAGCCACGCAGCACCACGTTCTCGCCGATGTTTCCGGCGCGCAGCGTGCCGCAGGTCAGCTTGCCCGTCACTTCGGGGGCGACGTCATAGGGAATGCTCACTGGTGTCCTTCCTCTTCCGCAACGCGGTGCGCGAGCGCGGCGCGCAGCGCGCGCTCGATGGCAATTTCGGGGTCAATGCCCTGGTCAATGAGGTCGGTGACCGCCTGCAGGGCCGCATCGCCGGCTCCGGGCAACGGATCGGTGCTCAGCGTCGCTCGTGGCGCAAGCATCTCGATCACCTTGCGCGTGGCCGGCATGGCGCGGGGCAGGCGATCGATGCGATTGGAAGGCGGCGCAGCCGCGCCCTTTTGAGCGCGCTCGGCCGCCTTCACATCCTCCCAGGTGCTGACCACCGCGTCGGGGGTCTGCGCCGTGACGTCGCCGAAAACATGGGGATGCCGACGGATCAGCTTGCGCGTGATCTCGTCGTAGACATCTTCAATGGTGAAATCGCCCGCTTCTTCGGCCAACTGCGCCTGCATGGCTACGATCAGCAGCAGATCGCCCAACTCCTCGCAGAGTGAGGCGTAGTCCTCGCTGTCGATTGCCTCGACCACTTCATACGCCTCTTCCAGGACCGAGTTGCGGAGCGACTGCGGCGTCTGCTCGCGGTCCCAGGGGCAGCCACCGGGGGCGCGCAGGCGCGCCACGATGCGAGTCAGGGTCTCGCCGCTGCGGTAGGCATCGAGCGGAGCCAGCGGGGCGACCCAGAGGGAGGTCAGGTGATCCGGCTGCTCGCGGTCGAGTTGTGCCAGGGGAATGTTGCGCGTCGTCTGGCCTTCAACGGCGGCGCGCACCAGCGTGACCGGGTGTTCATCCGGGTAGACACGGCCCAGCGCCAGCTTGGCGGCGGCAGCCATCTCCTGGTTGTAAAGCTGTGCCACCAGCAGGGGCCGCGCCGGGTCAACACCCAGGCTCCCTGCGCCGAAGGGCTCCATGTCCACCACAGCGGCAAGATGCTGCGCATCGACAATCTGCAACCCGGCATCGATGGGATCGCTGTCCACGGCGGCCGCCGAGACATCGACGAAGCTGACGGCATCGAGCACGGTGATGGGGATATCCTGCCTCGTCGCAAGTTCGCGAATCAGGATGACGGAGCGCTCGGCAAAGCGCGGATGCCCCGGCACGGCGTACACGACGTTCGCGCTGGTGTTGGCCAGATCGAGCACGCGCTGCGCGATGGCCGGATACACCTCATCGAAGCTGGCGGCGTTGTCGTAGATGTCGTCGCAGGTGGTCGTGCGCGGGTCCGCGATGATATCCGCGATCCCCGGGTGCTCCCGTGTGCGCAGCACGACACGATCCGCGGCGTCAAGCGCTCGCTGCGCGCCGACGGTGCGCAGGTCAGCGTCACCGGGACCGAGGCCGATGACCGTGATGTGGCCACTCATGACTTGGCGGTGACCTTGTCGCTCCCGCCAAGGCTGAGGACGGCGAGGAAGGCTTCCTGCGGGATCTCGACGTTCCCGACCACCTTCATGCGCGCCTTGCCCTCTTTCTGCTTTTCCAGCAGCTTGCGCTTGCGCGAGATGTCGCCGCCGTAACACTTGGCAAGGACGTTCTTGCGCATAGCGCGGATCGTCTCCCGCGCGATGATGCGGCTGCCGATGGAGGCCTGCACCGGGACGTCGAACATCTGGCGCGGAATCAGGCTGCGCAGATTTTGCACCAGGTCCCGGCCGCGCTGGTACGCATCGTCGCGGTGGGTGATCAGCGAGAGGGCATCTACCGCCTGGCCGTTGACCAGCACGTCCAGCTTGACGAGATCAGACGCCTGCATCTCGCGGAAGGCGTAGTCGAGCGACGCGTAGCCCTGGGTGCGGCTCTTGAGCTGATCGTAGAAGTCCACAATCAACTCGCCCAGTGGCATCTCGAACTTCAGTTGCACGCGCTCCTCGTCGAGATAGACCATCTCCCGGTAGGCGCCACGCCGGCCGGTGACCAGCTCCATGACCGCGCCGATGTAGCGCGAAGGCACGATGACCGAGATATCGAGCCAGGGCTCGCGGATCTCCTCGATTTCACCCGGAGACGGCATGTCAGACGGGTTGTCGATCTTGCGGATTGCGCCTCCGTGCATCTCCACTTCGTATTCCACACTCGGCGCGGTCACGAGCAATTGCACGCCGTGCTCGCGCTCCAGCCGCTCCTGGATGATCTCCATGTGCAGGAGCCCAAGAAACCCGCAGCGGAACCCGAAGCCGAGCGCCTCGGAGGATTCTGGCTCCCAGGTCAGGGCGGAGTCGTTCAGGCGCAGGCGCTCCAGCGCTTCGCGCAGCTCCGGGTAGTCCTCACTGTCCACCGGGTACAACCCGGCAAAAACCATAGGCTGCGCCGGGCGGTATCCAGGCAGAGGATCGCTCGCTGGATTTGCGGCCAGGGTGACCGTGTCTCCCACCTGCACATCGGCCACGGCCTTGAGGCCGGTTGCCAGGTAGCCCACCGCGCCGGTGCTGAGAGAGGAAATAGGGTGCATCTGCGGGTCAAAGAAGCCGACCTCAAGCAACTCGGCCTCTTTACCGTTCGCCATCAGGCGGATGCGATCGTTCCCGCCGATTTGCCCGTCGATGATCTTGACGTAGGCAATGACCCCTTTGAAGGCATCGTAGTGCGAGTCAAAGATGAGCGCCCGGGTGCGTGCCGTGCGGTCGCCCGATGGCGGCGGCATGTGGTGAACCACTGCTTCCAGGATGTCCGTGATGCCGATGCCGGTCTTGGCTGAGGCCTGGACGATTTCGTCGTCCAGCAACCCGATGAACCTCTGGACCTCGTCCGTGACCTTCTCTGGATCGGCGCTGGGAAGGTCAATCTTGTTGATGACCGCGACAATGGACAGATCCTGCTCCAGCGCCAGGTAGACGTTGGCCATGGTCTGGGCTTCGATACCTTGCGCCGCATCGACCACGAGGAGCGCGCCCTCGCAGGCCGCGAGGCTGCGGCTGACCTCGTAGGAGAAATCGACATGGCCGGGGGTATCGATCAGGTTCAGGACGTAGGTGTGGCCGTCACGCGCCGTGTAGCTCATGCGCACGGCGCGCGCCTTGATGGTGATCCCCTTCTCACGCTCCAGGTCCATGGAATCGAGGATCTGCGCCTTCATTTCCCGGCTGGAGACGGTATAGGTCTGTTCCAGCAGGCGGTCAGCGAGCGTCGATTTGCCGTGGTCGATGTGCGCAATGATGGAGAAGTTGCGAATCCGTGAAATGTCGCTCGTTGTATCGTCGCTCATTCGCTCGCAAGGACGCCCGTCGAAATGCCAGTTG
>JALYWD010000450.1 GCA_030852885.1 Chloroflexota bacterium
GCGCGGGCATCATGGACTGCAAGCGTGCGCTTGAGCAGACTGACGGCAATGTTGATAAGGCGATCCAGTTACTGAAAGAGCAGGGCATTGCCGGGGCAGGAAAGAAATTCGGGCGCGCTGCCCTGCAGGGCTTGATCGAGCCCTACATCCACGGTGCAGGCCGTATCGGCGCGATTGTCGAGGTGAACTGCGAAACGGACTTCGTGGCTCGCACCCCGGACTTCCGTGACCTCGCCCACGATCTCGCGATGCAGGTGGCTGCCACCTCCCCCAAGTACGTCTCGCTGGATGACGTGCCGGAAGAGGAGTGGGCCGCCCTTGAGAAGGAATACGGAAACCGCAAACTCGCCGTCGAGGGTGCCGTGCTGCTGGAGCAGCCATTCATCAAGGACGCGAAGCTGACGATTAACGACCTGGTCAAGGAGCGCATTGCCAAGGTCGGAGAGAACATCGTCGTGGCGCGCTTTGCGCGATTCGAGGTCGGCGAAGCAGCCCGCGAGGGCGCTGAGGCAGAGTAACTCCGGCCAATAGCCGACCGTCGGCTCGCCGGTCATACGGGAGAGGTTCGTGGCGGACGCAGCGTTCCAACGAGTCTTGCTCAAATTGAGCGGCGAGGCGATGGTCGGCGAGTTCTCGTACGGCATCGACCCGGCAGTGGTCGATCAGTTGGCGGAGCAGATCAAGCGAGTCTACGACCGCGAAATCCAGATCGCCATCGTGATCGGTGGCGGCAACATCTGGCGCGGCCTCGCTGCCAGCAGCAAGGGCATGGACCGCGCAACAGCGGACTACATGGGCATGGTGGCAACCGTGCTGAATGCCCTGGCGTTACAGGATGCCCTGGAACAGCGGGACGTGAATACGCGCGTCATGACGGCCATCGAAATGCACGAGGTTGCCGAGCCGTACATCCGCCGCCGCGCCATTCGCCACATGGAGAAGGGCCGCGTCGTGATCCTGGCGGCCGGAACCGGAAACCCTTACTTCACGACCGATACCGCGGCCGCGTTGCGCTCCCTCGAACTGGACGCCAATGTCATGCTGATGGCCAAGAACAAGGTCGATGGCGTCTACTCGGCGGATCCACGCGTCGATAGTTCCGCACGCCGCTACCGGCGAATCAGCCATCAGGAAGCGATTGAGCGGAACCTGAAGGTCATGGATACCTCCGCGCTGGCACTCCTGCGCGACAACGACATTCCCATCGTCGTGTTCGATGTCTCGCAGCCGTCCGCCATCGAGGATGCCGCCGTAGGCCGGGAGATCGGCACACGCGTCCAAAGCGGTCAGGCTGAGCTCTTCCCGTAAGCCCGCTTTCCACCGCGCGTCGTACAATCCCTGAATGACTTCGGGAGCGCCGCGCTCCCTGCAAGAGAAGGCCGCTGGCCATGAGCTGGCGTGCTGCGGAGATTGCACCATGATCAAGGACGTCATTGACGACGCCGAAAGCCGCATGGGCAAGGCGCTGGACGCCCTGGGGCGCGACCTCGGCACGATCCGCACCGGGCGTGCGTCTCCCGCGCTCGTGGAGCGCCTGGTTGTGGACTACTACGGCAGCACCACGCCGTTGAACCAGCTAGCAGGCATTTCCGTGCCAGAGCCGCGCCTGCTCGTCATCCAACCCTGGGACAAGGGCTCGATGCAGGCCATCGAGAAGGCGATCCAGAAGTCGGAACTGGGACTGAACCCCACGAACGACGGCCAGGTTATCCGCATTGCCATCCCTCCGCTAACCACGGATCGCCGTAAGCAGATGGTCAAGATGGTTCAGGGTCATGTGGAAGATGGCAAGGTCGCCATCCGCAACGTGCGCCGCGATGCCATGGGCCAGGTCAAGGAACTCCTCAACGAAAAGATGATTGGCGAGGACGACGAGCGTCGTGCGGAGACGCAGGTTGACGACCTCACCAAGCGCTTTGTGGCCGAAGCCGACAAAATGGGCAAGGCCAAGGAACAGGAAGTCCTGGAGGTCTAACGGCGCGGCGCGCATCAGGTACGGAACACCATGTCCGACGAGTGGTCTACTGACCAGACACGGCAACCCGAAGAGCAGGAACAGCCGCCGCGTCCGGTGCCGCAGCACGTCGCCATCATCATGGATGGCAACGGCCGCTGGGCCGCGCAGCGTGGTCTGCCGCGTCTGGCCGGGCACCAGCGGGGCACCGAGAACATCCGCCGGATTACCACGGCGGCAGTGGAACTCGACGTCAAGTACCTCACGTTGTGGGCCTTTTCCACCGACAATTGGCGTCGCCCGCAGGAAGAGATTCAGGGCATCCTCACCATCCTGGGTGAAGTCCTGGATCGCGAAACCGAAGAACTGCACCGGCAAGGCGCCCGGCTGCGACACATCGGCAGCCTGCAGGGGCTGGCCCCTGAACTGAAGGAAGCCGTGCTTGGCGCAGTGGCGAGGACGGCGGACAATGATCGCCTGGTCCTGACGCTCGCATTCAACTACAGCGGGCGGCAGGAGATGCTGGCGGCAATCCGCAGTCTGGTGGCCAGCGGTGTCCCAGCAGAGGAGATCGACGAGGCCGCCGTGCAGGCGCACCTCTTCACGCACGATCTGCCAGACCCAGACCTCATCATCCGCACGTCTGGAGAGCACCGCATCAGCAACTTCCTGCTCTGGCAATCCGCCTACGCCGAACTTCTCTTCACTTCCACCCTCTGGCCGGATTTCGGCGCGGAAGATCTTCGCCAGGCAGTCGATGAATTCGGCCGTCGTGAACGTCGCTTCGGCGGCGTCGAGGCTGTGACCTCCTTTCCTCCGTTGCTCAGCCACTCCTGATCATGCAGCGCCGCATTTTTGGTTCGGTCGTCGTGGTGGCGGCCGGTCTGCTTCCGGCCCTGATAGGCGGCCCCATCTTTGCCTTACTCATGGTCGGTATCGGCATCATCGCGCTCAGGGAATTCCTCACCCTTGGCCGGGAGATCGTGGCGCCGGGAACGCACTGGAGTCTCTACGCATCACTGATCCTGGTTGCGTGTGGCGCGCTCTTCTCTCAGTCAATCCTGCTCTTTCTCGCCGTGCTCCTCGGCGCGTTCGCCCCACTTGTCATCTCCCTCAGGTATACCAACGCGCCCAGCGCAGCCGAGACATGGACCTGGGGATTGGCCGGCGCATGTTATGTCGGCCTTCCGGTCTATGCGGCCATTGCCCTCCGGCAGACCGCCGGCAACGACGTGTCCTCCGCCTGGCACACGCTGGCGGATCGCCTGGCCCTTGGCTGGGCTCCCGCAGCCGCAGGCATGGCCTGGGTGCTGGCAGTGGTGCTCTCGACCTGGGCGGGCGATTCCGCTGCCTACCTGGTGGGCCGGGCGTTTGGACGCCACAAGCTTGCTCGCGCTGTCAGTCCGGGAAAGACAATTGAGGGAGCGCTGGGTGGGCTCCTCGCCGCCGTGGTTGTCAGCGCCGCGGTGTTCAGGATGAGCGGCGCGCTCCCGACCTGGGCAGGGGCATTGGTGGGCACGGGACTCGGCGTGTTCGGTCAACTTGGCGACCTGAGCGAGTCCTTTCTGAAGCGGCAGGCAGGCGTGAAGGACAGCGGCACCCTCATCCCTGGTCATGGCGGCATGCTGGACCGCGTCGACGCGCTGCTCTTCGCCTTCCCCGCCGCCTTGCTCATGTACTGGATCACAGAAGGCGTGCTACGGTGACGGCCGCGCACACGCCGGTAGGCATCGCGGTTCTGGGCTCAACTGGCTCCGTGGGCACGCAGACGCTGGATGTCATTGCGGAGCATCCCGACCACTTCCGCGTTGTCGCTCTCGCGGCCCGCCATGACACGCCGCTCCTCCGCGAGCAGATCCTTCGCTTTCGACCGGACCTGGTCGCGCTCCAACAGCGGCCTGGTGATCACTTCCCCCGTTTCGCTGACCTGATTTGTGGCGAGGCGGGGCTACTCGCGGCCGCCACGGTGAGCGGCGCAGACATCGTGGTGGTGGCGACGTCTGGTCACGATGCCATTGTGCCCACCATTGCGGCGGTGAAAGCGGCCAAAGTCATTGCCCTGGCGAACAAGGAAACGCTCGTCTGCGCCGGCGAGATCATCATGCCGCTCATCTATCAGCACGGCACGTCCTTGCGGCCCGTGGACAGCGAGCACAGTGCGATCTGGCAGGCGCTTCAGGGCTCCCGGCAGTCGGACATTGCCCGGCTGATCATCACGGCCTCTGGCGGGCCGTTCCGCACGTTTGGGCCTGATGAACTTGCCAACGTCACCGCGAGTGATGCATTGGCCCACCCGACATGGGCGATGGGCGCCAAGATCACCATCGATTCCGCCTCGCTCATGAACAAGGGCCTGGAAGTGATCGAAGCCCATTGGCTCTTCGACATGCCCTATGAGCAGATCGACGTCGTCGTGCATCCCGAAAGCATCATCCACTCCATCGTGGAGTTTGCGGACGGAAGCCAACTCGCACAACTCGGCCTGCCGGACATGCGCACCCCAATCCAGTATGCGCTTTCCTATCCTGATCGGCTCCCGCGCGCCGGCGACCGCCTCGATTTGGCACACGTCGGTTCATTGCATTTCATGCCACCGGACCCGGAGCGCTTTCCGTGCCTGCGGCTGGCGCGCGAGGCAGGAATTGCTGGCTCGACCTATCCAACCGTCCTCAGCGCCGCGGACGATGTCGCTGTCGCGGCGTTCCTGTCAGGCCAGATCACCTTCCCGGACATCCCGGCCATTATCAATGGAGTCATGGAATCCCATGCACCGGTGGGCACAGTGACCGTTGAGAGCATCCTGGCCGCAGACCAATGGGCGCGCGGCACGGCTGAAAGTCTCGTCGCGCGACGCGGGGGACAGTAGTCGCCCGCATTACATGAGTTCCCGCGCCACGGTAACGACGCTCACTGAACTCGCCCCTGCGGCTCGCAACACTTGAGCACAGGCGCCCAGGGTCGCTCCGGTGGTGATGACATCATCCACCAGGAGCAGGCTCATCCCTTCGACACGGGTGCCAGGGGAGGGCGCAAACGCCCCCATCACGTTGGTCTGACGTCCTGCAGCGTCAAGCCGCACCTGCGGAGTTGTCTTCCTGGCCCGCTGCACCGCGAGCACAACTGGAATCGCAGTAATGCGAGAGAGTTCCTCTGCCAGCTTCTCGGTCTGGTTGAACCCGCGCTGCTTGCGCCGGGAAGGATGCAGCGGCACAGGGACCAGCGCATCGACTGGCCCCAGGTCTGCACAAGCCTGCGCCATCAACAGGGCAACATGGGGAGCCCTGGCCCACTCGCCGTGGTACTTCACCTGCACCACGGCACCTCGTAACCAACCCGCGTATGGCCCAATGGAACGGATGCGCTCGATGGCATCAGGCAATTCATCGCAGCGGCAAATCCCAAGCGCCTCCGGAATGCCACACGACGTGCAGAACGGTTCCGCAAAGCAGGCAACCGCCGCTTCACATGGCCTACAAAGCCATGTCCCTCGTGCCCCGCAGCCGGCACAACGCCGAGGATAGACAACATCGAGAAGCAGCGACGCCGCAGTCTCGAATACGCCACTGCGCAACCGTCAATCCCACCAAACCCAAAAACGTCGGTACCAAATGCGGTACCGACGTTTCATCGTATCACGTTCCGATTGTGGTAGCGGGGGAGGGATTCGAACCCCCGACCTTTGGGTTATGAGCCCAACGAGCTGCCGCTGCTCCACCCCGCGTCAGGAACCTGCCCGCCCCGTGTGCGGGTGAGGGGCGTCCGCGGCGG
>JALYWD010000463.1 GCA_030852885.1 Chloroflexota bacterium
CATCCCTCCGAGGGCTTCAGTACGGAAGAGGCCGTGAACTATCTGCAGCGTGTCCGGGGTGAAGTGCCACCCGAGGTCATGCAGCGGGCAGCCGTCAGCGCCGTGCAGAATCTCCCCGCGGATCAGCGCAAGCAGTTCGCCGAAATGCTGGAGCGACGCCAGCAGGGCAAGGGCATGGTCACTATCGAGCGCAGCGGGCAGGCCGGCGCGGCTCAGGGCCGTGGCGGTGGTGACGCTGGCGGTGACATGAATGATGTTCTGGGTGGTCTCTTCGGCTCGTTAATGGGCGGCGGCACGGCCCAACCTGCTCCCCGACAAGCGCCGCAACCCGCACCACAGGGCGGCGGGATGGACGACATGCTTGGCGGATTGCTGGGGTCCCTCCTCGGCGGGGGACCGTCGCAAACTCCGCAGTCGCAGGCCAATGATCCGTTCGGCGATCTCTTCGGTGGTTTCCTGGGTGGTGGCGCTCCCGAGCCCACGCCGCAGCGCCAGACGCCGCAGGCACATCAGCAGCAACAGCCCGGCGGCGGCATCGGTGATATTCTCGGCAGCCCACTAGGCAAGGCCGTGCTGGGCGGCATCGCGGCGTACGCCATGAAGGAGATGATGGGCGGCGATAGGAAGCGCTAGGCTTCTGACGTTCCCACTGCATGCCCACGTACGATTTTGCGTGCCCGGAGTGCGGAGCACGCCACGAGGTGGAGCGGACGATGGATGAATCGTCCGCTCCTTCTTCCTGCCCCGTCTGCGGCGCGGAAGCCACGCGCGTTTACACCGTGCCCCGCTTTCTCTTCAAGGCGGACCCGCGTGATGTGCGCCCTGTCTGGCATAACCACACGGGATACGCGCACGCGCACGCCCCGCGCCGTGGCCGCCACCGCACTTCCAGCGAGGACCACTAGTCGGCGCACCGGCATCCTGCGAGGTCGCCAACGGTTGCCGCGGCGGAGGACTCCATGCAGTTCCCCACTAGGCACGGAATGTGTATAGGAGAGAGGTGGAGGTACGCGATCTCGGTTCGGTTCCGTGAACGGCAGCATCAACCCCGGGTTTCGCACGCGCCCATGACACTCTTTCCGCCCCTGGCCCCGCCGTGACCGCCACGATCCTGGTCGTCGAAGACGATGCGGCCGTCCGAGAGGTCATCCTGGAAGTCCTGACCGACGAGGGGTACCAGACGCACAGCGCCGTCGATGGCGAGCAGGCGCTGACCATCGCCAGCGAGCAGCACATCGACCTGCTGCTCACCGATGGCCTGATGCCGCGCATGGATGGCCCGGAACTGGTCCGCCGCCTGCGGGCGCTGGCGCCGGAACTTCCGGTCGTCCTGGTGAGCGCCCACCCAAGCTACGCTTCCTCTGAATGTCCGGACATCTCCTTCCTCGGCAAACCGTTCGCGATCCCTGCCCTTCTCGATCTCCTTGACTCCCTGCTGCAAGGAAGGTCACCATGAGTACCCCGACGCCACCGGCATCCGCGCTTGGCGAGTTGATCCAGGTGCGGCGGTTAGCCCTTGGTCTCAGCCAGGAAGATCTCGCCGCCCGCGTCTGCGGGCTCGGCAGCGATATCCGGCAAGCAGACATCTCCCGCATCGAACGGGGACGGGTTACCCTTCCCCGCCGCCGGCGGCTCGAACACATCGCCACCGCGCTCGGCTTGTCCCTGGGCGAGTTGCTCGCGGCATCCGGCTGGGCCGGCGCCGGCGAGACATTCGCCACGGCCCTGGTCGAGGAACCAGCTCCTCCTCCCGCGACGCCAACCCTGATCGTCGACACTCCCGCCTCCCCACCGGGACCCGGGGGGCCGCCCTCAGCCTGGCGCTCTCCGGACGACCTCGACGCATCCTCCACGGTCGACGCTGTCAACCGATTGCGCGCGGCGATCTCCGAGGCTCGCGAGTCCATGACCCGGGCTCGAACGTTGGAGGAGTGCTACCGGGAGGCCACCCGGCAATGGGACTCCGGGCCCGGACCGCGGGGCAGCACATGATTGCGGTGGCCCGGATCATGGTTGCTGCTACGATGACCAGCCTGGAAGTTGAGGGAACCAGTACCATCGATATGCCTGGAAAGGAAAAGCTGTGAGCGGCGGCGAGCCAGCAGGCGCCCGCGCCTTCCAACTCGTCGTGGTCGGCGCATCTGCCGGTGGAGTGGAAGCCCTGCTTGCACTGGTTGCCAGCCTCCCCGCGGATTTCCCAGCGCCAATAGTCCTGGCGCAGCACCTCGATCCCCGGCGTCCCAGCCAGCTTGGCTCGCTGCTGGCAAACAAGAGTCACCTTCCGGTCCGCACCGTGACAGATATCGAGCACCTGGAGCCCGGCACGATCTACGTTGTGCCGGCAGACCGTGACGTGCAGATCACCGACCACCAGGTCGCGGTGCATGGCCACACGGGGACGGGTTCAAGGCCCTCGATCGATCATTTGCTGACCACGGCGGCCCATCGCTATGGGGAAGAGCTGATCGCCGTCATCCTGACCGGCACTGGCAGTGATGGCGCCGCCGGCGCGCAGGCTGTCAAGGCGTACCGCGGCACGGTTATCATCCAGAACCCGGAGACCGCGCGCTTCCCCGCCATGCCCCAGGCCGTCGCTCCGGCCGCGGTCGACATCGTTGCCGACCTGGAGTCCATCGGCCCCCTGCTGGTCGATCTCCTTGCCGGTGACTTCCTCCTCCCGCACGCCGACGGCGACGACTTGCGACCCTTTCTGGAGCGGCTGCGGGAGCAAACCGGGCTTGACTTTATGGCCTACAAGCGGCTGACGATCGAGCGCCGATTGCGCCGGCGCATGGCCGCGGCCGGGGCCGAGACACTCGCCGACTACCGTCGTTACCTGGATCGCCACCCGGACGAGTTGCAGCGGCTGGTAGCCAGTTTCCTGATCAAGGTGACCGAGTTCTTCCGGGACCCGGAGGTCTTCGCCTATCTGCGCGATCAGATCTTGCCCCCGCTGATCGCCGAAGCCCGGGAGCGCGGCGA
>JALYWD010000664.1 GCA_030852885.1 Chloroflexota bacterium
TGCAGATCTTCACTGCCTTCAGAAACCTGCGCGAGAGCTTCAGACACAGCTACGGGGGGCAGAATTGCGGGGACCACTCCGCTGAGGTCGATCAGCCCCTCGTTCTGCGGCGCATGTGACGCTGTCCGTGATCCTGAGCGTTGCATGGTCAGCGGGACCAGAGTCCGGCGCCTGCTGAGGCGGTCTCTCGCTCAACGCTCGATACAGCTTCAATGTACACATCTGAGGTAATGGACACGGCGACATTCCGCACGGGCACCCCGCCGACCGTGTGACCCACCAGGTTGCCCAGGTGTGCGTGACCATGGATGACCATGTCCGGACGATGGCGGTCCAGAACCACGCCCAACTCGCAGTTGCCCAGCATCCAGTACTTGGCGATCGGCTCGCGGCCCAGCGTGCTGACCGTCGGGGAAAAGTGCATCAGCGCAATTTTCACGTCAGCGTGCAAGCTCGAGAGCGTGTCGTCCAGCGCTTGTGCTTCACGACGGGAACGCAGGGCCAGGCGCTTCAGGGTGCGGGCATGGATGGCATCTGGACCTTCGATCGGCCAGAAACCTCCGCCACTCCCGGTAATCCCGGCGATACCTACCCGTACCCCGGAACTCGTTGTCAGGTGGCGAGACCCGCCGTCCAGAATCGCGATGCCCTGCCGCTCGAAGACACGGCGGAAGGCAACGCGGCGCACGGTCCGCAGGTCATGGTTTCCCAACACTGCCACGACAGGTACTCCCGCGGAAGCGAGCATTTCCGCGGCAGCTTCGGCTTCGACGATGCGCCCTGTGTCTGTCAAATCGCCGGCAACAAGCAGGAGATCGGCGCGTTGGCGCAAATCCGTCAGGGGCAGGGCCAACGACGAACCATCCGCCTTCAGATGCAGGTCACCAATTGCCGCAACGCGCACAGCAAGGCTACGTGCGACAGGCGACGCGGGTGCTGGAGGGGAAACCGAAGCGATCATTATGAGGCAAGGGTACACGATCGCTGCCAGTCTCTGGCTGGCTCGTATACTGGCCTCTGCGGTGGGATCACCCAGGATTCGAGAGTGGGATACAAGGGGCTACGCGTGCGATTGAGCAGGCGCGCGCTCGGCGCGATAGTGATAGCAACTGCCTTCGCCGGGCCAGAATCAACCCGTGTTGCAGCGGCGGACGTCAAGGTGTTGCAGACTCCGGCGCCATCATCCATCACCGCGAAAGGCGTCTTCGTTTTCGACAGGCGGAGCGGTGTATCCCTGTTCGCACGCGATGCGGATCTTCCGCTGCCACCCGCGAGCTTGACCAAGATTGTTGCGGCACTCGTGGTCCTTGACCGTGGTGACCTCGAGCAAATGATCACGATCCAGGAGAGCGACCTCGTCAGCCCCGAGGAATCCCAGGTTGGCCTCATTGCTGGAGATGTCCTGAGCGCGCGAGACTTGCTGTTCGGCGCCTTGATTCCATCTGGCAACGATGCCACGCTCGCCCTGGCCCGGACTATTGGCGCCGCCGACCTTGGGGAGGGCGCCACGGACGATGAGGCCATTGCGCGCTTCGTAGAGATGATGAACGAGAAGGCTACCGAAATCGGCGCGACATCATCCCACCTGATATACCCGACCGGGGTGGACCGCGAGGGTCACGTCATGAGTGCCCGGGACATAGCCATGGCCTCGGCGGTGGCGCTGGAGAATCCGCTCTTCGCCGAGATCGTGAGCACGCAGCGGGCCACCCTCCCCTCTCAGGTACGGCCCGAGGGTTACGAGATTTTTACGACGAACGACCTCCTCGTTGAAGGTCTGGTGAACGGCGTCAAGACCGGATCTACTCCCCAGGCGGGTGGTTGCCTGTCCACTGCGTTCGATCTTGGGCCAGGGCAAATCGTAGCGGTCGTCCTGGGAAGCGATTTCACGGTGGATGCAGAGGGTTTCCCTGACTACAGCCAGCGCTTTGCCGACACCCGCACGTTGATGTCGGCCGCGGAGGGCGGTTACGTTTGGTTAGACCTCACCTCCCCCGATACCCTTGCCGGCCTTACCGAGGAACTCGCGGTCTGGGATGTCGCCCTGCCAGAGCAAATCCAGGTACCGGTGCCAATTCAGGACACCTCCCAATTGCGCTACCGGCTGCGTCTGGCGCCCCCGGACAGTGCGGACGGCGGCACAGGTGAACTGCAGGTGTATGTCGGCGATGCGTTGCTGCTGTCGCAGCCAACCGTTATCGCCAGCCAGGGTGTAGCATGAGCACTCCCCCAGACCAGTCACAGGCCGGTGATCGGCTACAGCGTGTGCTTGCGGCGCGCGGTGTCGCATCTCGCCGTAAGTCAGAAGACCTGATCCGCGAAGGGCGGGTCACGGTGAACGGCAGGGTCGTCACGGAACTCGGCACGCGCGTCGATCCCAACGCGTCGATCAAGGTCGATGGCAAGGTCGTGCGCAAGCAAGCGCACCGCTACGTGGTGCTGAACAAGCCGTCTGGCTACATCACGACGAAAAGTGACGAGCGTGACCGCCACACCGTGATGGAGCTGGTGCCGAGCAAGCCGCCATTGACGCCTGTCGGGCGTTTGGACCGGGACACCGAAGGGCTGCTCCTCTTTACGAACGACGGCGAGGTCGCCAACCGCGTCATGCACCCCCGCTACCAATTGACCAAGGAGTATGTGGTCACGACCCCGGTCAAACCGCCAGAGTTGGTGATGCGCAGAGTGCGCGAAGGCACCGAGATCGACGGCAAGCTGGTGCAGCCGCATGAGTTCCGCATCATGCGCGAAACACGCGACGGGGTGCAGCTTTCAATCGTGGTGCATGAAGGGATGAACCGGGTCGTGCGCCGCATGATGGAGCAAGCTGGGATCGAAGTGACGTCCCTGCGCCGGGAGCGCATCGGGCCGCTGTCGGTGGCTGGCATCCCGCGTGGCGGGCATCGGGACCTCACCGAGGGAGAGTTGGCCAATCTCCTGCAGGCCCTGCACATCGAACGGGATGAACCCGACAGCAAATCTCCTGCACCACGTTCCGGTTCTCCGCGCTCGCGCCGGGGCACCTTGTGAGTTCACAACAATTCACGACGAACGACGAGCACACCCAGGTCATCGCAATTGATGGCCCAGCCGCTGCCGGAAAATCCACTGTCGCCAGATCCGTAGCGGAACGGCTCGGCGCATTAATGTTCGACACGGGCGCGCTTTACCGTGTGATCGCACTCCTGGCGCTGCGAGGAAAGGTTAATCCACGTGACGAGCACGAGTTGTGCCTGTTGGCCAGGAGTACCCGGATCGACATTCGCCCGCCGAGCGTAGCGGACGGCCGGCTGTTCGATGTCCTGATCGCTGGCGAAGATGTGACCTGGCGCATCCGCGAGCCGGATGTCGGAAGCATTGTGTCTCTGGTTTCCGAGCATTCGGAAGTTCGCGCCGCCCTCTTGCCGCTGCAGCGGCGCATCGCCGCGTCGGGGCCGGTCGTGATGGTAGGCCGCGATATCGGTACGGTCGTCGTGCCGGACGCCGGTCTGAAGATCTACCTGGACGCCTCCCCTGAGGAGCGTGCGCGCCGCCGTTACGCCGAGTCGCGCGCCCGGGACACGACGGTCACACTCGACGAAGTGCGACAGGAAACCGTGGCCCGCGATGTCGTTGATACCGCCCGGGCTACTGCACCTCTCCGTCCTGCCGACGATGCCACGCTGGTACAAACCGATGATATGGACATCGATGAAGTTATCGCGGTCATCATCGAGCTCGCGCGCAGGTTGCGCGCTCCAGACGGCTCACCCGTCTGGACGAGCCTGACGTGAGCGACCACGAGGATGTGCGGGAAGGTACGATCAGCGAGTTCTGGCGGGCCGTGGTCATTGGCATCGTTCGGGGCATCATCGGCCCGGCGATGCCGCTGCGCGTGACCGGAACAGAGAACGTTCCGCTGGATGGTCCGCTAATCGTCGTGTCAAACCACTTGTCAAACGCCGACCCGCCGATCCTGATCGTCGCGTTTCCGCGCCCGCTCTTCTTCATGGGCAAGGCCGAGTTATTCCGCAACCCGATCCTGGGCTGGATTGTGCGCAAGTTTGGCGGGTTCCCCGTGGAGCGCGGCACGGCTGATCGCGCCGCGCTGCGCCATGCCTTGAAGGTACTGAACCAGGGAATTGCGATCGGCATCTTTCCGGAAGGAGGTCGCTCCAAAACCGGCGCGCTCCGTCCTGGGCTTGCCGGCGTCGGGCTGCTGGCGTTGCAATCTGGCGCACCGGTTCTTCCCGTTGGGCTGACCGGGACCGAGGTCTACCCGGTCAATGGCGACTGGCCGCTGCGCCGGCCGCCGGGCAGGCCGCGCGGTGTCGATGTACAATTCGGCGAGCCATTTACGGTGCCGAAACAGGTAGATGGCATACGCGTGACGGCAGACGAAGCGACGCGCCTCGTCATGACGCGCGTCGCGGAGCTCCTGCCCGAACCATACCGCGGCGTCTACTCCTCGTCGGGCTCCACGTCGTCATCGGAGACAACCGTGCGGTCCGCCAGCCGCTGACGTGCTGTGCGACGCGGCTTGCGGTCGGGTTCACCGGTCTCCATCTGTTCGCCCCAGACCAGTTCGAAAGTGCCGATGTGGACGACATCGCCATCTACGATTCCCTGCCGGGTGAGCTCAGAAGATATCCCCGTGGCTTCCAGCCGGCGCTGGAAGCGCTCAACTGCTTCCTCATTCCCAAAGTTCGTCATCTTGGTAAAGCGTTCGATGCTGATACCACTGACATCGAAGTGGTGCTGGGAAAGACGGGTCACTTCCCAGGCCTGCTCATCCTGCGGGCTGAGCGTATAGCGGCGGCGCTCCTGTGGCTTCTCCTCTTCGGCTGCTCGCTGCTCGAGTTCGCGCAGCAAGGCGGCGGTCGCCTGCATGAGCGGCTGGACACCGTTTCCGGACGCCGCGCTGATCGGGAAGACCTGGAAACCGCGCGTCTCCAGTTCAGCCGTGAGCGCCGGGATCTTTTCCTGCGCCTCGGGAATGTCATCCTTGTTCAAGGCGACCAGCATCGGCTTCTCAAGCAGATTGACTTCGTATTCCTGCAATTCAGCGTTGACGGCATCAAAATCCGCCAGCGGATCTCGCCCTTCCATGCCGCCTGAGGCGTCGAGGACGTGAATCAACACGCGCGTCCGCCGGATATGCCGCAAGAACTCGAGGCCGAGGCCCACACCCTGCGCGGCACCGCTGATAAGGCCGGGGATGTCCGCCATGACGAAGACCTGACCGCCCGGCCCACCCACCTGGACGATGCCCAGCGTCGGCTCCAGCGTGGTGAAGGGGTAGTCCGCGATCTTCGGCCGTGCGGCTGAGGCGGCCGCAAGCAGGGTGGACTTGCCGGCGTTTGGCAGGCCCACCAACCCGACGTCGGCGATCATTCGCAGTTCCAGCCGCAGCCAGAACTCCTCTCCGGGCTCACCCAGTTCGGCGATGCGCGGCGCCTGACGTGTTGAGCTCTTGAAGTGAACGTTTCCCAGACCGCCTTTCCCGCCCCGGGCAACCTGCGTCACCTCGCCGTCGTCGGTGAGATCTGCCAGGATTTCGTCCGTCTCATCGTTCCAGACAACAGTGCCCGGCGGGACGTCGATGTACCTGTCCTGGCCCTTCTTGCCGTGGCGCTGCTGGCCACCACCAGGTCCGCCGTGCTCGGCCTTGAAGCGGGAGGTGAACTGAAAGGGCAGTAAGCTGGTCTGGTTTGGCATGACCCGCAGGTAGACGGAGCCGCCGTAGCCGCCGTCGCCGCCGTCTGGTCCCCCGCGCGGGACGTACTTCTCCCGCCGAAAGGACGATGAGCCATTGCCGCCATCTCCGGCTCGAACCCAGATGCGCGCGCGATCAACCAGCACGGTCGTTCCTGCTTCCCACTACATAGCTGACAGGGCTACGCCGCAGTGGCCGTCCCCGCCTGGCCCAATCGAATAAACACTAGTCGAGATAGTCTTTGAGCTTCTTGGAACGGCTCGGGTGCCGCAGTTTGCGTAAAGCTTTGGCCTCGATTTGCCGGATGCGCTCGCGTGTGACGCCAAATGCCTTGCCGACCTCCTCTAGCGTGCGCGTACGGCCATCATCCAGCCCAAAGCGCATGGCCAGGACCTGGCGCTCACGTTCGGAGAGCGTGCTCAGCACGTCGTCCATTTGCTCCTTGAGCATCTTGCGCGAGGCCGCGTCGGCCGGGGCCAGCACCTTGTTGTCTTCGATGAAGTCACCAAGGCTACTGTCCTCTTCTTCGCCAATCGGCATTTCCAGAGAGACCGGCTCCTGGGAAATCTTGATAATTTCGCGCACGCGGTCCGCATCTATCTGGAGCTCCGCGCCAATCTCCTCGGATGTTGGCTCCCGCCCCAGTTCCTGTTGCAGGCGGCGCGAGGTGCGAATTAGCCGGTTGATCGTTTCCACCATGTGGACGGGGATACGAATGGTGCGGGCCTGATCGGCGATAGCACGGGTGATCGCCTGGCGAATCCACCAGGTGGCATACGTGCTGAACTTGTAGCCCTTGTGGTGCTGAAACTTCTCCACCGCGCGGATCAAACCCAGGTTGCCTTCCTGGATCAGGTCCAGCATCGACATGCCGCGCCCAACGTACTTCTTGGCGACAGATACCACGAGCCGCAGGTTAGCTTCCGTGAGCGCCACCTTGGCGGCGTCCCCCTCCTGCACCCGGCGATCCCAGGTCCTCCGCAGCGCAACCGCATCTGTCGTGAGAACAGCCATCACGGCCTCGGCTTCGGGCCATGTGCCGGGGGCCGTCGCCGCGATGAGTGACTTGATTGGAGGCGGCAGGAGATCCCACTCCACATTGCGCAGGCGAAGGGACTCCTCCAGTTCTTCCGGCGTCCGGCCCAGCTCTTGCGCGGCGGCCTTGACGGCGTCTTCCGGGAATCGCGTGATGGGCAAGAGATTGTTCAGGCAGGCGGCGACATCACCGGCCTCCGCCAGGTTTACCGCTTCCGCCAGACCGGCTGCGTCTTTCCAGCCGGCACGCAGCGCGAGATAGACCTCCAGGCCCACCACGTCGGCGTCAGGGAGCGATCCTGTCTCATTACGCAAGCGGGCACGTACTGCACGCAGGTATTCGCCGCGCTCCATCGCGCGGGCCAGTTCGACCTCACGCTCCCCTGTGAGCAGCGACACCCGGCCGATCTCGCGCAGGTACATGCGCACCGGGTCGTCGAGGTTCGCCAGCCCCGCATCAATGGCCTGGGCTGCCGCTCGGGCTTCGGCGACCGAGGAGCGATCACTACGCGTGACCAGTGCCTCCGGCGCTGCCGACTCGTCGAGATCTACTGACTGCAGGGAAAGGGCAATGTCCGCCGGCACCAGCGGGTTGGCCTGGGGGTCTGGAAACTCTTCAAGCAGCTCATCGAGCGCGAAGACGTCTGGCGCGGCCAGGTCATCGACCGCTGGCACCAGACTCGGTTCAGCGGCGTACCCGTCTTCAGTGGTTTCGGTCGTCTCGTCAGCCTCTTCGTCTCCACCGATCAGGTCGTCCTCGATCAGGGCATCACGAATCTGCGCCGGATTGGAACGGCCATTGGCCGCACCATGCCGTACCGTCTCAATGGGTGATTTTTCCCGTGGAATAGGCCTGGACATCTCGGAGGAACCACCTTGCGTCTGCGGCCAACCCCTCGGCTGCCTCGTGAACGTCGGCATCATTGCCTGGTTACCTGCCAGACCGGAGGCCGGCGCTGGCGGCCATCGTGCACGGATGCAACTCAGACGAGCGCTGGTCGCCAACGACCCCCCTGCACATTACGGAGACCGATCAGGGCGGGCTGTACGCTACAACGAACAAGACTCCGGCGACAACTGGCCGCACACCGACAACTTACACCGTACGCGAATCGTAGATGTCGTATTGCAGCATGTCAGCGTAGGTTTCACGGCGGCGAATGAGCCGCGCATGTCCCCGGCTGACCAGCACTACCGCCGGCCGTGGGGCAAGATTGTAGTTGCTGGACATTGCCAGGCAGTACGCGCCAGCCATTGGCAGGGCAAGCAGATCACCGGCGACCAGCATCGGCAGCGAAATGCCATCGATCAACACGTCGCCGGATTCGCAGTATTTGCCCGCGATGGTCACCGTCTCAGCCGGCCCACCGGCTCCATCACGATTCACGAGGTCAGCCGAGTACCGCGCCCCGTAGAGCGATGGGCGGATATTGTCAGACATCCCCCCATCCACCGACACGTAGGTGCGCGCGTCCGCGATTTCCTTGCGCGCGCCTACTTCGTAGATCGCAACGCCAGCCGGTCCCACAATGGCCCGGCCCGGCTCCACGACAAGCTCTGGCAGATCATAGCCCCCGGCAGCGGCCTGTTGCCGGAGCGTTTGCGCCGCGGCCGCCGCCCACTCAGCGATCGACACGTCCGCGCCGGAGGCGTCATCAGCTACGCCAAAGCCTCCCCCAGGGATGATCACTCGCGGGGCGACGCCATGCCGCCGGTACACGTCGCTGGCGAACTCCATCATGACAGTGAGCGTTTGCACCACCAGACCCGGATCGAATATCTGCGAACCAACATGCGCGTGATACCCGGCGAGCCGCAGCTTGGAAGACGCGGCGACGCGCGCGGCGGCTGCCGCAGCCTGGCCATCCCAGATCGGGAACCCGAACTTGGAGTCGGCCGCTCCAGTCCGCATCTTCTGATGGGTGTGCGGATCCACGCCAGGATTCAGGCGCAGCACGACCTCGGGACGCCGTTCGAGGCGTGTCGCAACCTCTTCAAGCAGGTCAATCTCGTGCTGGCTATCGACCGCTGTCAGCCCCACTCCTGCTTGCAACGCCTCTTCAAGCTCAGAGCGGCTTTTGTTGTTGCCGTGAAAGATCATCCGGCGCGGGTCCATGCCCGCTTTCAGGCCCGCGAAGATCTCGCCTCCGGAAACGACATCGAGCCCGATCCCCTCTTCGCCCAGGATGCTGACGAGTGCCGGCGACATCCCCGCCTTGCCCGCATAGACCACGCGAGAGTTGGGGTAGGCCGTGGCAAAGATGTCGCGAATCTCGCCTGCGCGGTTCCGCAATGTCGCTTCGTCGTACACGTAGAGCGGCGTCCCGTATTCCTGGGCCAGTTTCTGGAGTGATACCCCGCCAATGTGCATGACGCCGGCGGCATCGCGCGCAGTGGTATCGGGCCAGGCTGTGCGGATTCTCGTGCGCAGGTGCTGCATTCACTCGTCCTGGGTCTATCGACGACGGAGACGACGCTATACTGAACCACGATGCCGGGCATGATGCCCGCCCTTCAGTATGCCATCCGAATGTCGAAAGAACGCGCACTGCCACCATGCCTCCCGCTACTGTGCTGACCGCCACGGACCTGAGCAAGTCGTTCGGTCCAGACGAAATTTTCCGCGGCGTTTCCTTCCAGATCGCTGACCGCGAGCATGTTGCGCTCGTCGGCATCAACGGCGCCGGCAAATCGACCCTGCTCAAGATCATCGCCGGAACCGACCACGCGAACTCGGGCGAGGTCGCCGTGGCGCGAGGCGCGCGCATGGCCGTACTGCAACAGGATCCCCGGTTCGATGTGGATCGCAGCGTTCGGGACGAAGCGCGCCTCGCCTTCGAGGGCGCGCTAGCGGCACAGGCCCGCATGCGCGAGCTGGAACTCGCGATGCAATCCGCCGACGGCAATGAACTGGACGACTACTTCGCGGAATACGAGCGCCTGAGTGTCCATTTCGAGGTCGGCGGGGGATACGACATCGAGCACCGCACGGACGATGTGCTGACCGGTCTGGGCTTCACCTCCGAGCAGATGGGCCAGTCCGTCAAGACGCTCAGCGGTGGCCAACGTACACGGGTGGCGCTGGCCAAAGCGCTCCTCTCAGAGCCCGACTTACTTCTGCTGGACGAGCCTACCAACCACCTCGACCTCGGCATGCTCGAATGGTTGGAGGGGTTCCTCTCAACCTGGCGAGGAGCATTCCTCGTGGTGTCCCACGACCGTTACTTCCTGGACAAGGTGACCGGCCGCACGCTCGACCTGTCGTTTGGCCGCCTCGAAGATTACCCGGCTGCCTACGCGCGCTACCTGGCGCTGCGTGAAGAGCGCTTCGAGCGGCGCTTGCAGGAATACGAGGAACAGCAAGCGTTCATTACGCGGACGGAGGAGTTCATCCGCCGCTACAAGGCCGGCCAGCGTTCCCGCGAGGCCCGGGGGCGCCAGACGCGCCTGGACCGCCTGGAGCGAATGGCACGACCCGAGCTGCACACCGCGCTGAAACTCAGCACCTCGCCCACTGTCCGCAGTGGACGCGAAGTCATCACCATGACACCGCTGCGCGTCGGCTACACAGATGGTGTCCAGGACACGGTGCTCCTGAGCACAACGGAGCTGCGGGTGGAGCGAGGCGACCGCGTCGCGATCATTGGTGACAACGGCAGTGGCAAGTCCACCTTGCTGAAGACGATCGTGGGTGAGTTGCCAGCCCTCAAGGGGCGCGTGGGATTCGGCACGAACGTCAAGGTTGGCTACTACGCGCAGGGACATGAGAGCCTGCCGCCGGAAGGCACGCCCATGTCGGTGCTCCAGGATGCCCAGCCAATGGGCGAGGAATCGGCGCGCTCCTATCTCGCGCGCTTCCTGTTCAGAGGCGATGAGGTTGACCGCTCCATCGGATTGCTCTCGGGCGGCGAGCGGTCGCGGCTGGCGCTGGCGCGGCTGCTGGTAGAGGGCGCGAACCTGCTCATCCTGGACGAGCCGACGAACCACCTCGACATCCAGTCCCGCGAGACGCTGGAAGAGATGCTGAATGGATACGACGGTACGGTCGTCTTCGTCTCGCACGACCGCTTCTTTGTGGATCGGGTCGCCACGCGCCTCTGGGAAGTCGCTGAAGGCCGATTGCAGACGTACCTGGGGAACTACTCCGACGCGCAGCTACAGAAGGCCCGCCTGAAGGCGCCTGAGACGGCAGTGCCCGTCAAGCGAGTCGAAGCCGACGTTCCCAAGCCCGCTGCGCCGTCACTGTCGCGTGAACCAAAGCGCAGTGGCGCGGAATCGTCGACGCGGCTACAGCGCAAGCTGGAAGGGATCGAGCGTGAAATCGGCAAGCTGGAGGGCAAGCTCAACGAGTTGAGCGATGCTATTGCCATCGCTGGCCTTGGCACCGACCACAACGCGCTCACGACGCTCAGCGAGGCGTACGCGGCCGCGCAGGAGGCGCTCGACACTGCCTACGCGCAGTGGGAAGAGGTCAACGCCACGCTCTCCGAGGCGAACCTGGTCGCCACTTCGTGACGACACCCCGGCGAGACCAGCCGCTGGTCATTGGCCTGACCGGCCCGATCGCGGCTGGAAAATCCCAGGTTGCCGCGTTCCTGGCAGAACTCGGCGCAGAGGTGATCGATGCTGACGCCGTGTACCGTGTACTGATCGCACCCCCGTCGCCACTCCTGGACCGGGTTGTCGAACGGTTCGGGCCGGGCATCCTGGATGCGTCCGGGGCCCTCGACCGCGCAGCGCTTGGCAGGATTGTCTTCAACGACCCTGCCGAGCTGGCCGCGCTTGAAGCGATTACGCATCCAGCAGTCATCGCAGAAGTCCACCGTCGTATCGCAGGATCAACGGCGAACGTGGTCGTGAATGAAGCCATCAGGCTCGTGGAGTCCGGGATGGTGAACGACGTCGATCTTCGCTGGCTGGTGGACGCTGAGCCTGAGATTCGCCTGCAACGCCTGATGGCACGCAACTCGCTTGACGAGGAGACAGCGCGCGCGCGTCTCCTCGTCTCACAGCCGTCCCTGCCGGACGGTTTATCTTTTGACGAGGTCATTGACAACTCGGGATCTCTGGATGAGACGCGCGCGGCCGTCGAGCGCGCCTGGGAGCGTTTGCCGTTGAAGCGGGAGCGCAACATTTCGAAGGAAGGGGCTCTTCGTGAGCGTGCCTGAAAAGGTAGATGTCTATTTCGACTACGCCTGCCCGTTCGCGGATTCGGCGGCGCGCTGGGTCAGCGAGCTGAAGAAGCAGATTGGCGACGAGGTCCAGTTTGAGTTCAAGTTCTTTCCGCTGGAGCAGGTCAATGCGCCGGCTGATGTGGAAGAGGCAATCTGGGACCTGCCGCGTGAGAACCGCTCTCCCGCCCGCCACAGCATGCAGGCCGGCGCCGCAGCGCTCCAGCAGGGCAAAGATGCCTTTGACGCGTTCAACCTGGCGCTGATGAAGCTGAAGCACGGCGAGGGCAAGGATCACGGCAAGCGCGCCAGCATCATGGAAGCGGCGCAGAGCGCCGGCCTGAACATGGCCCGGTTCGAGGAAGACCTGGCGGACGACGATCTGCTCGACATCGTGCGCGAGCACTACGAGGCCGGCGTCTCGGAGTACGGCGTCTTTGGCACGCCGACGTTCGTTTTCCCTTCCGGCACGTCCGTGTACTTGCAGCTTCTGCCCGCGCCCACGGCAGAGGAGGCCGTACCGCTCTGGCGCGAATTCGTTGCCACCGCGGAGGGACGCCCGAATTTCCGGGAGTTCAAGCGGACGCGGCGTCCGTCGAGCTAGCGAACACCGTGCCTGACCTGCCACTCTCGCCAGACAAGATGCAGCAGATCCAGGAGGGTCTGCTGCACTGGTTCCGCGAGGTGCAGCGTGACCTGCCGTGGCGCCGAACGCGCGATCCGTACGCGATTCTCGTCTCAGAGGTCATGCTGCAACAGACGCAGGTGGATCGTGTCCTCCCCTACTACGCACGGTTCCTGGAGCGCTTCCCGACCGCGCAGGCGTTGGCGGCGGCGCCTGTGGCCGAGGTCATCAAGCTGTGGTCTGGTCTCGGGTACAACCGCCGCGCGGTGAATCTGCAGCGTGCGGCGCAGGTCGTCGTTTCCGAGTACGGCGGCGAGTTTCCGGCGGACCCGGTGACGTTGCGCAAGCTGCCTGGCCTCGGCCCGTACACGGCCGGGGCCGTCGCGGCCTTCGCGTTCGAGCGAGATGTCGCCTTTCTCGACACCAATATGCGGCGCGTAGTTACCCGGCTAGTCTTTGGTGCAGAAGGAGCCCCGGAGCGAGATGTCCTGACGGCAGCCGAGGAACTCCTTCCGCCGGGACACGGCTGGGAATGGAACCAGGCGTTGATCGAGTTCGGCGCGCTGCAATGCACGGCCCGTAAACCCGCCTGCATCATCTGTCCACTGTCGGCTCAGTGCGCGGCGTTTCCCCACATCCAGGGTGCACTTGCCGCGGCGCGGACGCGTCCGCGACCCGCGGAGCGGTTCGAGACCAGCTCGCGGTACTATCGGGGACGCATTGTTGAACGGTTGCGCGAACTGCCGGCGGAGGATGTCGAGGGCATCCCACTCGCGAGTCTTGGACCACAGCTTCGCGAGGACTTCAGCGAAACCGATCTCCCGTGGCTGGCAAGCCTTGTGCAGGGCCTGCAACGCGACGGACTCGCAGCGCTCGCGGAGGAGCGGCCAGCCTATGACGCAGCGCCGGAACTTACGCTCGACTCACGCATCCGCCTACCCTAAGCCAGTGAGCCACTGCCCATGAGCACCGCGTACGAACCGGCTACCATGGGTTTCCTTACGGACGCCACCATTTGCATTGGCTGCAAGGCCTGTGAGGTCGCGTGCAAGCAGTGGAACCAGCTCCCCGCCGACGAGCAACTTGAACCTTTTACCCTGACGGGTTTCAGTTATGACAACACGGTAGACCTGGGCGCCGAGACGTGGCGGCATGTGGCGTTCATTGAACAGGAGCGCCGTGCGGAAGTCGCCTGGCTGATGGTCAGCGATGTCTGCAAGCACTGCACGCACGCGGGCTGCCTGGATGCCTGCCCAACTGGCGCGATCATCCGTACCGAGTTTGGGACTGTCGTCATCCAGGACAACATCTGCAACGGCTGCGGTTACTGTGTTCCGGCCTGTCCGTTTGGCGTGCCACAGCTCAGCCACCACGACGGCGGCTCGCACAAGTGCACGCTCTGCTACGACCGCCTGCGCGGCGGCCTGGCTCCCGCGTGCGCAACGACATGCCCAACGGGCTCGATCCGCTTTGGCGAAGTCGATGAGCTCAAACAGGCGGGCCTGCAACGAGTTGAGGACTTACGCGCAGCAGGTGAAGAGGCATACTTTTACGGGGATGACCAGCTTGGCGGTACCAACGGCATCGGAGACTTGCATGCCATGTTCGTTCTGAATGCCCCTCCGGAGCGCTTCAATCTCCCGGCCCGTCCACATCTGCCGCGCCGGAACATTCGCCCGGCCGCGCTGGCCACGTCTGCAACTGCCCTTGGCTTCGCGCTGCTCGCGGCCTGCGCGTTCAAGCGCGGCGCATGAGCCGGCCTTCCCCGTCAGACCCGTCCGACCCGTCCGACCTGGCCGGCTACTACGGCCAACCAGCCATTCATGGGCCACACTGGAACTGGCTGATCATTGGCTACTTCTTCACCGGTGGCATCTCGGGCGGCGCGGCGGCACTGGCCGCGTCTGCCAGCGTATTCGGAGACTCCCGTTCCATCCGGCTCCGTGATCATGCCGTGCTCGTCTCATTCGCGGCGCTTCTCCCCTGTCCGGTATTCCTCATTCTGGACCTGGGGCGACCCGCACGATTCCACCACATGGTGCGTGCGTTCCGCCCGAGTTCGCCGATGTCCATGGGCACCTGGGGACTCGCCGTCTTCTCTGGCCTGGAAACAGCCTGCGCGGCGATGATCTTGCTTCAATGGCTCCTGGGAAACCGGTTCTACCCACCGCGTTTGGTCGAAAAGACATTGCTCGCGGCGAACGGCGTCGCGGGGCTTTTCCTCGCTGGCTACACCGGGCCACTCCTGGCCGCGACCGCCGTGCCTCTCTGGTCCAGGCGGCCAGGGCTCCTTGGCCCACTCTTTCTCTCGTCGGCGATCTCTTCGGGCTGCGCCGCGACGGCAATCTCGTTGCACGCAGGCAACAGTAATCAGCACGAAGGCGAAGCACTCGCCGTCATCGATGCAACCGCTTCACTCGCGAAGGCGGGGCTGTTGGCTGCATGGGTCATGTCGCTTGGGGATGTCGCGAGTCCGGTCAATGACGGCCTGCGCGGGCGGATCGTCCGCGAGGGCTGCGTCCTCATCGGCGTCGTCGCATCGCTCGCAATCGAGGCAGCAACGAGCAATTCCTCACGCTGGCATCGGGCCGGCGGGATTGCGGCGGCCACGCTCTCGCTCGCAGGGACGCTCGCGCTGCGCTACGCCGTGGTCAGCGGCGGACGGGCATCCGCCACTGACCCTCAGGCCACGTTCAATGTCACGCGCTAGGCAAGCTCAGGCAATGGCCCGGGCAAGCCATCCCGGGACATCCGCGACGGCAATCCGCTCCTGGGACATATCGTCGCGGTGCCTCACGGTGACACTGGCGTCATCGAGCGTATCAAAATCGACCGTGAAACAGAACGGGGTCCCGATTTCGTCCTGCCGCCTGTAGCGCTTGCCGATGTTGCCCGACTCGTCGTACTCGATCAACGCGCCTGTCTCGGCCCTGATGGCGTCGAACAGTGCCTGAGCTGGAGCGGTTAGCTCGGGCTTGCGCAGCAACGGCAAGACGGCGGCCTTGTACGGCGCGACGCGCGGGTGCAGGCGCAGCACCGTGCGCACGTCGGGCTTGCCATTGACGTCAACCGTCGCTTCCTCATCGTAAGCGTCGATCAGGATCGTCAGGATCGTACGGTCCACGCCGAACGTCGGCTCGATCACGTACGGAAGGTATTTCCGGTTTTCGGCCTGGTCGAAATACTGCAGATCCTGACCACTGGCGTTCTGGTGCTGCGTCAGGTCGAAGTCCGTCCGGTTGGCCAGGCCGTACAGTTCTCGCCAGCCCATGGCGCCGGGAAACTGGTACTCGAAATCGATGGTTCGGCTTGAATAGTGGGAAAGCTCGTCCGCCGCGTGCTCACGCACCCGGACGAACTCACCCCGGACGCCGATGTGGTCCAGCCAGCCTTGCATCGCCGCAAGCCAATCCTCGAAGGCCTCGGCGGCCTCGTCTGGCCGGGTGAAGTATTCGATCTCCATCTGTTCAAACTCGAGCAAACGGAAGATGAAGTTGCCTGGCGTAATCTCGTTGCGAAACGCCTTCCCGATCTGGGCGATGCCGAAGGGCACCTTGACCCGGCCTGTTGCCAGCACGTTCTTGTACTGGACAAACATGGCCTGAGCCGTCTCTGGCCGCAGATAGACGACGGTCCCGGTCTCCTCGATCGGGCCAATCGTCGTGCGAAACATCATGTTGAACTGGCGCGCTTCCGTGAGCGTCGCATTCCCGCAGACCGGGCACTTCAACCCCGCAGCGGTCATGATGGCCGTCATCTCGGCGGGAGACTTGCCTTCGGCCTGCTGCCCCAGGCGCTCCTCGATCAGGTGGTCGGCACGAAAGCGAGACTTGCAGGTGCGGCAATCGACGAGCGGGTCGTTGAAGCCCTCGACGTGTCCCGATGCTTCCCAGACACGCGGGTGCATCAGGATTCCGCCATCCAGACCCACGACATTGCGGCGGCCATGCACAAACATGCGCCACCAGAGATCCTTGACGTTCCGCTTCAGCTCAGCGCCGAGCGGGCCGTAATCCCAGGTATTTGCCAGCCCGCCGTAAATGTCCGAGCCCGGAAACACGAAGCCACGGCGCTTGCACAACGCGGCGACTTTCTCCATTGTTGCGACTCGCTCGGTCTGGGGAAGTGTCACCGATACTCCTCAGGTTTCTCAGGTCACGTACACACGACTGCGCGGCGCCTGCGCAGGCTGGTTAGTTCATCAGGCGTCCAGAGTCGGGCTCATCGCCCGTCGTGTCATTGGCGAGCCGGCGGTAGACCTGCGTCGTGGAGATGCTGACGTGACCCAGCAGGAGCTGCACGTCTCGCAGGTTTGCCCCGCTACGCAGCGCGTGCGTCGCAAACGTGTGACGGAGCGTGTGCGGCGTGATGTTAGCGATATCAGCCTTGTTCGCATATGACTTGAGGATCAACCAGAAGCCCTGCCGTGTCAGGCGGTTACCGCGATGGTTGAGGAAGAGGGCGTGCTCCTCTCTCAACACCAGGCGTGGCCGCGCGTTCTCCAGGTAATGGCCGATGGCCTCAATCGCGGTCGGGCGGAGTGGCACTCGCCGCTCACGGAGTGTGCGGCTGGCACAGCGCAGGTGATGCGCGTCCAGATCGACGTCGATAGTGTCCAGCGCCACCAACTCGCTGACGCGCATGCCCGTGGAGTAGAGCGCTTCCAGCATAGCGCGGTCTCGCGAGGTTTCCGGGCGATCGCCCTGGGTTGCCGCGTCCTTGGCAGGCTGCGCCAGGAGCCGCTCCACCTCGTCCGTTGAAATAGAACGGGGGGTGTACTTATCGACTTTAGGCGAGGACATGCGTGCGGCGGGGTCGCCACGCAGGTGTCCCTCCTGGATCAGGTAATTGAAGAAGGACTTGATGGCCGCCATTTTGCGCGCCACTGTCGACGACGCGTATTGCTTGTCCCGCAGGTGAAGCATGTAGCCAGTCAAGTGCTGATCGGTGAGATCCGACCAGGTCGTAACGGCCGGCAACGCCATCAAGTCGGTTTCTTGTTCAGTTTCATCCTCTGCGGCCGACGGTTGCGCCCTTGCGTCGCCTAGCAGGAAGCTCAGGAACTGGGTCAAATCGTTGCGATAGGCAAAGATGGTGTTGACCGAGAATCCGCGTTCCGATTCCAGCACCTTGAGAAAATCGTCAATCTTGTCCTGCATATTGCCCTCCCACGCCTCTTCGGCGACCAAGGCGTGTTTCCGGGAAACGCGCGATTGTCGTCTTACGCCGCAATGGCCTCAACGAGCGACGTGTGCGGAAGCCCTAGCGCCTCCGCGACTGCTGCCTGTGTCAACTTGCCATCATAGACATTGACGCCTTTACCCAATGCTTCGTTGGCAATCGCTGCGTCCGGTAGTCCCAGTTCTGCCAGTTGCAGACCAAAAGGTAGAGTCGCGTTACCTAACCCGATCGTACTTGTGCGCGGTACAGCTCCCGGCATGTTGGTCACGCAGTAGTGGACAACGCCATGCTTGACGTAGGTAGGCTCGCTGTGGGTCGTAGGGTGCGCGGTCTCTATACACCCGCCCTGGTCGATGGCCACATCCACAATCACCGACGCCGGCTTCATGGTCGCCACCATCGGCTCGGTGACGAGCATCGGCGCTCTGGCGCCTGGCAGCAGCACCGCTCCAATCACCAGATCAGCGTCGCGCACCGTCTGCGCAATGTTGTCCTCATTGGACGCGAGCGTGTGGAGCCGGCCGTGGAGAACGGAATCCAGATAGCGCAGCCGGTCCAGGGAAAGATCGATGATGGTGACATTCGCGCCCATACCCAGCGCGATCTCCGCGGCGTTCGTCCCAACCACTCCCCCACCCACGATGACCACGTTCGCCGGGGGCACACCGGGGATTCCGCCCAGGAGCAAGCCCCTGCCTCCGTGCGCTTTCTCGAGCTGATGGGCGCCGACCTGCACAGACATGCGGCCCGCAACCTCGCTCATCGGTGTCAAGAGTGGCAACACGCCGGAGGCCACCTGAACGGTTTCGTAGGCCACCGCCCGCACGCAATTGCGCATCAGGGCTTGCGTAAGGTCCAGGTCCGCGGCCAGGTGCAGATAGGTAAAGAGGATCTGGCCCGGACGCAAGAGGTCATATTCAACGGGGATTGGCTCTTTGACCTTGAGAATCATGTCCACAGCGGCAAAAACACTCTTGGCATCTGGCGCGATTTCGGCGCCCGCCGCCATGTACTCGGCGTCGGTGAACCCACTGCCTGCGCCGGCGCCCGCCTGTATGAGGACCTGGTTTCCCCGAGCGACGTATTCATGAGCGTTAGCCGGCGTCAGCGCTACGCGGAACTCATGGTCCTTGATCTCCGTTGGAACCCCGACGAGCATCGGCAATGGACCTCGGCGCGCGAAAGACAGCCGCAGGGCCCCAAATCACCCCGCCGCCACGCCACCTCAAGCGCAAGACGCCGGATTCTAGCATACATAATGCATTACCCTGACTCAAATCAATTCGCGGGAGCGCGCATTATCGTCAAACAGTGTGCCTGCCGTTCTGGCAGGCATCCGGTGTAAACTCGTGCCATACGCTCGGACGCTTTGCCCTCGTGCATCGGGCCAAAGCCACACTCAGGACAAAGTGTGTCACAGGGATTTCTCAACGGCCTCTACATCGTCCCTATTCTGGCGATCCTGATTCTCGTTCACGAGATAGGCCACTTCTCCGCCGCTCGCGCCATCGGAGCCAAGGTCGAAGAGTTCGGCATTGGGTTTCCTCCCCGTATCAAGGGCTGGATGCGCAACGGCGTGCTCTGGTCGGTGAACTGGCTCCCCTTCGGCGGCTTCGTCAAGGTTGCCGGCGACGACGGGAAGTCGGACGATCCAGGATCGATCAACAACAAGACTCCACTTCAGCGCGCCTTTTTCCTGGTGGCGGGCTCCGCCATGAACTTCCTGCTCGCGTTCGTCCTCATGGTCATCGTGGTCGGTGCGCAAGGCATCTCCCAGTCCAGCATCTACATAGCCTCCGTGGAACCGAATTCACCAGCCGCTGCCGCTGCCTGGGAGCCTGGCGACCGCATCGTCGAAGTCGCGGGTGCCCCGGTCACGGGTTCTGGCGACATCACTGCCCATTCTCGCGAGTTTGCGGACAGCCCCATGAGCGTCGTCGTGGAGCGTGGCGGCCAGCGCGTCGATACGAGCGTGACACCGCGTGGCAACCCGCCGGCGGGCCAGGGTGCTACTGGCGTCACTATCAGCGAAGTCGCCGTCGCGGACCTCGATGTCAAGAGCGTGGCGGCGGATTCGCCGCTGGCGAATTCCGGCCTGCAAGCGGGCGATATCATCGTCTCCATTGCTGGCCAGCCAATCACTGACGCCTTCAAGCTGCAGTCAGCGCTCACGTCAGCCAGTGACTCGACCGTACCGGTCGTCGTGCGGCGGGGTACGGAGGAATCGACGCTTGATGTAACGTTCCCGGCACTGGAAGAGAACGGCGACCTCCTGGCCCAGCTTGGGCTGGACCTCTCCGTGCAGCCGATCTTCGAGCGCGTCCCGCTCCTGCAGGTGATCCCGACCGGCATTGCCCAGGCGTGGGAACAGACCGGGCAGATGCTGGGAGGCCTGCGTGACCTCTTCACCGGTCGTGCGCCGCTGAACCAGATTGCCGGGCCATTGGGAATGGGCCAGGCCACGAGTGAGATTGTCAGCGCGAGCCCGCTGCCTCTGTGGGTCACCCTGGCGAACCTGGCCATCCTGCTTTCGCTCAACCTCGCCTTGCTGAACCTGCTGCCGTTGCCGGCGCTGGATGGTGGCCGCCTGTTGTTTGTCATTATCGAAATCCTGCGCGGCGGCAAGAAGGTCGCGCCGGAGCGTGAAGGTGTCGTTCACTTCACCGGACTTGTCCTCCTCGTCGGGGCAATGGTGATCATCTTCGTTCTCGATGCGTTGCGCATCCACGAAGGCAAGTCCTTCCTGCCGTAGCGGCCCATAGTCGCTCGGCCTACCCTGGAGTCTCCATGTCCCTGCTTGCACCCAGACGCCGTACCCGCGTGCTCCACGTCGGTGATGTCGCGATCGGCGGCGACAACCCGATCGTCGTTCAGTCCATGGCCACTGCCGACACTCGTGATCCTGCGGCCACCTTGCGCCAACTTCACGAACTCGCCGAGGCAGGATGCGAGATTGTTCGCGTTGCCGTGCCAGACCGGCGTGCCGCCGCAGCACTCCCGGAC
>JALYWD010000525.1 GCA_030852885.1 Chloroflexota bacterium
TCCTTGATGAACGGCGCATCCCGCACCGCCCCGTGCACCATGGCGGCGGTAGCGCCGCGCGCCAGGATGCGGGCTGAGAGGATGTCCCCGATGATGCCCGCTGTTGGCAGCCCCAGGGCATCGATGCAGAGGATGTCCCCTGGTTCCAGCGCTTCGATCAGCACGATTTCGGGGGATATCCGGCGCTCCGCGGGATCGTGCGGTCCCTCCGGGCCACGCCGCATCAGGTAGCGGCAGGTGCGGGCGCGCCCGACGAGGCGTTGGCCAAGTCCGAGCGGCTGGAGGGGGTGCAGCCCGAGCATGTAGGTGTTGCGCCAACCAAGCGAGATGAGCAGTTGGCAGGCGGTTGCGGTGCTGACCTGGGCCAGGTCAGCACGGATGGCGGCAAAGCGTTGCCCGTCTTCGGGGTTCCAGACCAGGCCGGTCATGCGTCGTCCCTTCCTTTCGCATCCTGGCGCTCCGGGAAACAGCCGGTATTTTCTCGGATATGGTGACGTTATCATTCCCCCTTGTCAACACGCATTTTCTCAGCTTGTACGGCGAATGCAAAGACGGGGCATGGGTTCCTGTGTAGCGGCACAACCGAGCCACGGCACTGGTCACTCAGTGACGAGCGGACGAAATGAGGTGTCTGCTATCGTTACCATAGAGGTTGGGGATGTGGTGTGCGGCAGCTTTGTCACACCGCGCCTGTGCCGAACGAGGTGATCACCAGGCTGGCGGCGCGGCCAGTTGTCTGAGGTGAGGAGGGTGCTGTGAAGGTCCTGGTGACGGGAGGCAATGGCCGCCTTGGCCGCTGGGTAGGCCCCGCGCTGGTTGCGGATGGCCACGATGTCGTCAGCGTTGATCGCCACCTGCCGTCAACGCCAGCATCGTGCATCCACTATCGCGAAGTCGAGATGGGGGAGCTGGGCCAGGTTGTCGGCGCGGCTGCCGGGTGCGATGCGATCGTTCACCTGGCCGCGATCCCGCAGCCGCTCTCACACCCCGACGAGGTCGTTTTCCTGAACAATGTCAGCGCCACGTACAACGCGCTCCAGGCCGCCATGACCCTGGGCATCGACCGGGCCATCATCGCCTCTTCGATCTCGGCCTACGGCATGGCCTGGGGCCGCCCGACATTTCCGCCCCTCTACGCGCCGATCGACGAGGCTCACCCGTTTCTCGCCAAGGATCCCTACGCGCTCTCCAAGGAAACCGACGAGCGCACGGCCGAGATGTTCTGCCGCCGCGCTGCCATGACCGTGCTGGCCTACCGGCTGCACTGGATTGGGCAGCCGGGGGAATCCCGACGGCGCGCACTCGATCCGGCCTACACCGCCGAGCAGGATGCCTTCAATCTCTGGGGCTACATCGACGCGCGGGACGCCGCTCGGGCGATCTGCCTGGGCCTGAAGGCAGATGTGCACGGGTTCCACGCCTTCAACATTGTGGCCAGCGATACCCTGCGCGTTGAGCCAACGGCTGAACTCATCGAGCGCCATATGCCGTACCTGGAGTTGCGCGGGCAATTCCCGGGGCATGCGTCCGGCTGGTCAACCGCGCGCGCTGAGGAAGTGTTGGGGTTTGTGCCCCAGTACAGTTGGCGCGACGATACGGATATCGCCGCGCCCTGAACCTGGCCGGATTCCGGTGAACGCCGGGGCCTGCTGTCGCCAGGCGATAACACGAGGCTGGATCGGCGTTTCTCGCCGCCATCTTGCCTATAGTTGCGGCAGAAGTTGTTTGCCAGGTAGACGAAGGATTTGAGCCAGGGGACTGATGTCCACTATTCATGATGTTGCCAAGGCGGCTGGCGTCAGCCCCATGACCGTGTCCCGCGTTTTCCGGGGCGCGTCCTACGTGCGGGCCGAAACGCGACAACGTGTGCTGGATGCCGCGGCTGAGCTCAACTACGTTCCGAACGCGGTCGCGCGGAGCTTGCGGCAGTCACGCAGCGGGTTACTGGGGTTCATCATTACGGACATGAAGAACCCGCTCTTCTATGACATGGCGCGGGGAGCGGAAGATGCCGCCCGCGCGGCAGACATGGCCATCGTGCTCGGCAACTCTGATGATGACCCCGTGGTGGAAGCACGCTACCTGCGCGTAATGGCCGAACACCGGGTCGATGGCATCCTGCTGGTGCCTACGCCAACGACGGCGGCAACCGCCATGCCTCACATGCCAGCTCGTGTTGACCTGGTGCTCCTCGATCGGCGGCCGCCAGGCGTCAACGCAAGCCTGGTCAGTTGTGATACCCGGACGGCGACACGCGACCTCTGCCATCACCTCTTTGCGTTGGGTCATGCGCGCGTTGCCCTGGCGGGCGGAATGCCCGAGGTGCAGAGCTGGCGTGATCGGCTGGCTGGACACGCGGATGCCCACGGCGAGGCCGAGCGCGTACTTGATGACGCGCTGGTCATTCCTGGGGACTACCGGGCAAGCGGGGGGCGCGACGCCGTGCGGAAACTCATGGCCCTGTCCTCCCGGCCCGATGCGCTGATCGCGGCCAGCACGCAGGTGCTGGATGGGGTGCTGGAAGCGTTGGCCGATCGCGGCCTGCGCGTTCCCGAGGACATCGCCGTTTCCTGCGTCGATGATCCCGGGTTTCCCGCCTTCTTCCGGCCCCGGTTCACCTTTGTCGAGCAGCCAGGCTATGAGATGGGCGTGGAAGCCGTGCGGCTCCTCATGAATGGCATCCAGGCTGGCCACCTGCGGCAGACGGACAAGGTCTTCCCGGCCCAACTCCAGATCGGGGAGAGTTGCGGCGAGCGGCTGCCGGCGTCCCAGGGCGCATTGCTGGCGCAGTAGCCGCCGGTTGGGAACCCTACCGAGCTACGCTGCGGCGGACGACCCATCCCGTATGGCGCGCATGCTTTGCAGCGACCCAATGCTACAGAAGCGCCCGCAATTCGGCTGACATCTGCTCGGCAAGTGCGGGCCGGCCGTGGAATTGCGCAGGGGTGTTCTGGAAGACGGCAATACGCCATTCGCCGTCCATGTTGACAGCGGTCAGCGTCTGCAGGGCGTTTGCAGCGGGGTTGATATCCGACTGCCCGGGGAGCACCATGCCTGCCCGGGCGCGAAGCACCGCAACCTGCGGCGCGAGGAATCGCACACTTTCGACCTTCGCGACGTAGCGCGCCGTCACATGGTCCGCGAAGATCCCGCCGAGGTCTCCCGCGATCTGTGCCTGACCCTCCATCTGGCTGCCGTCGAACCCGACGACGTACCCATCTTCCGCAAAGAGTGCTGCGTACACGATCGCGTCGCGCTGATTCCAGGCGGCGAGCAAGCGCCGGTACAGGGCCTCAATCTCGCGAGTGCCGCCCTCGCCGTTTACGCGATGGTGTCCGGTATCCTCTGCCACCTGAGCGTCCTCCCGGGTAAAACGGTACGCCAAGGATATCGGCATTTCAGCGCCGCACCGACCGCCATGCCCCGTATGGCCGTCAAAGTTCGGTAAACTGGCATCAATCGCACGTCACGTCCTACATCTTGAACTGAGCCAGGCAGGGTGGACGACCGATCTCACACGTTCTTCAGCGCCCCACAGGATGACGCGCCCGGCGAACCCGACCCCAGTGCGCGCCAGGATCGTGCACTCCTCTCGTTGAGCGAGGCAGCGGCGGCGCTCGGGTTGGGCCGGGCCGCCATCCGCGACGCCATTGCGGCCGGCGAGTTGCTGGCCCGGCATACGGATGGTGGGTGGCTGATCTCGGTGGATGACCTGCTGCGCTTCACCCGGCAGAAGAACCTGCCGCTGCCGCTCGTGCCCTGGGAGCGGGACAGCATCTACGAGCTTCCCAGGATTCCCGCCGGCGGCCTGCCCATACCCCATGAAGCGCTGATCGGCCGCGAGGCGGAAGTTGCCGCGCTCCTCACGCTGCTGGAAGTCCCCACGGTCAGGGTGGTGACGTTGACCGGGGCTGGCGGAATTGGCAAGACACGGCTGGCCCTGGCGGTTGCCGAGGCCATGCGGGGCAGGCTGGCTGATGGCGCGATCTTCATTGATCTCTCGGCGGTCATGCATGTCCCTGATGCCGTCCCGGCCATTGCCCAGGCGCTGGGCCTGCGCGAGATGGCCGGTCAGGAACAGCTTCGCCAGATCGTTGGCTTCCTGCAAAGTCGGGAGGTCCTGCTGATCATCGACAACGTCGAGCAGATTATCGCGGCGGCGCCGGACATCGCCCAGATTGGGCGGCTCGCTGACACCAGGATGCTGGTTACCAGCCGCGCTCCCCTGCGCGTTGGTGGCGAGCGGGAATTTCCGGTATCACCGTTGCCCCTGGCTGGGGAACATGCGACTCCGGAGGAACTGCTTGCCTCGGATGCGGGGCGGCTCTTCGTGGAACGCGCCAAGGCGCATGACGCGTCGTTCACGGTCGACGCCCGGAACGCTCCGCTGATTGCCCAGGTTTGTGCCCGGCTGGATGGCTTGCCGCTGGCCATCGAGTTGGCCGCCGCCAGGACCCGGCTCCTCTCACCGCGGCAACTCCGGGATCGCCTGGCCTCGACGTTGCCGCTGCTGACCAGCGGCGACCGCGACGCGCCCGCCCGGCACGTCACCATGCGTGACGCGGTCGCCTGGAGCTACGACCTGCTCACGCCAGATGAGCAGCGCATGTTCCGGCAGTTGGCCGTCTTCTCTGGTGGGTTCACGCTGGATGCCGTGGAGTGGATCGGGAGCAACGAGCCTGACCACGCGCCTGAGGCGCCGCTGGACCATCTCGATGCGTTGCTGAATCAGAGCCTGGTTGTGCGGGAGGCGGGACTCGACGGTGAACCGCGCTACCGGCTGCTGGAGACGATCCGCGCCTTTGGCCTGGAGCAGATGACCGC
>JALYWD010000666.1 GCA_030852885.1 Chloroflexota bacterium
ACGTCGCCATCACGATCCACAATTACCGCTGGCGGCTGGGCCTGGCCGATGGCGAGCCGCAGTACGACGACCTGGAGCAGCAACTGGCGGCTGGGCCGGTCATCACGACGCCCACCATCACGATGGAAGGTGACGCCAACGGCGCGCCGCATCCGGACGCGGCGGCCTACGCCAGCCAGTTCTCTGGTCCCTATGAACACCGGGTCGTCACGGGCGGCGTGGGGCACAACCTGCCGCAGGAGGCCCCGCAGGCCTTCGCCCAGGCGATGGTCGACGTCGCGGCCATGGCAGACGCATAGGACTCCCTCACCCCCGGAGAGCCCTCACCCCCGGCCCCACTCCCGAAGTACTTGCGCGGGAGAGGGGAGACGAACGGTCGGCCCCACACCGAAACTCGGCGCAACCACGCCGAATCTGGCGCGCATATCCGGAGCAGGAAGTCCCTCTCCCGCGCAGCAGGTGGGGGGAGAGGGGCTGGGGGTGGGGGATCTCCGGTGGTGAGTGTCCCACGCCGCGGTAGCTACGCAGTTTGGAGGTCATCCCATGCGCGCAAGGCCATCACCCACCCGCCGCCATGTCCTGGGCGCCGCCGCCGTGACGCTGGCCACGGGCGGTCTCGCGCTCGCGGGGGTTGCCGCCCGCCGCTCCAGCCCATCCCACGCTATCCCCTCAGGAGGAGGTTCCATGTCCACACCGCTGCTCGATGACCCGCTCGGCCGCCTCGCTGGCGGCGTCCGCTCGCTGCTGCATCACCCGCTGGAGGGCAACGGCAGGCTGCCGGACGAGGGCGCGTTGCCCGCATTCTCCGGCGCCACCGGCTGGCTGAACACGGGCCCGTTGACGCCCGAGGCCCTGCGCGGCCGGGTCGTCCTCGTCGATTTCTGGACCTTCACCTGCGTCAACTGGCTGCGCACGCTGCCCTACGTGCGTGCCTGGGTCGCCAAGTACGCCGAGCACGGGCTGACCGTGGTTGGCGTCCACACCCCGGAGTTCGATTTCGAGCACAACGTCGAGAACATCAAGACCCAGGCCCGCGCCCTGCGCGTGCCCTACCCGATTGTCATTGATAGCGACTACGGCATCTGGAACGCCTTTGGCAACCACTACTGGCCGGCGGTCTACATCGCGGACGCGCAGGGCCGCATCCGCTACCACCACTTTGGCGAGGGCGAGTACGCGATGCAGGAGATGGTCATTCAGCAACTCCTGCTGGAGGCCGGCGCCACGGACCTGGACCTTGATCTGGTGGCTGTCCAGCCGGTGGGCCTGGAGGTCGCGGCGGACTACCGCACCCTGCGCTCGCCGGAGACCTACCTGGGGTACGGCCGGGCGAGCGGGCTGGCCTCGCCAGACGGCCTGTGGGCGGACACGCCCCATGACTACGCCCCACCTGCCGGCCTGGGCCTCAACGAATGGGCCCCAACGGGCGCGTGGACGATCTCTCAGCGCGCGGCCACCGCCACCGCTGCCGGGGCGCGGCTGGCGTTCCGTTTCCAGGCGCGGGATGTGAACCTGGTGATGGGCCCGGCCACGCCTGGCGCGGCCGTCTCCTTCCGGCTGACGCTCGATGGCCGCCCCGTTGCCGCAGCCGCCGGCACGGATGTTGCGGCGGATGGCACAGGTGTCGTCAACGAGCAGCGCACCTATCAGCTCATCCGCCAGTTGGCGCCCATCACGGAGCGCGTCTTCGAGATCGAGTTCCTGGAGCCGGGCGCGGAGTTGTATTGCTTCACGTTTGGGTGAGCGGTACACCCTGCCAACGGTGCCGGCGTGAGCGACCAGCGATGTGTGACCGCGCCCCTCGCGCGTGACATCTCTCGACACAGCCAGGTCGGCACGAGTTATGCACACCAATGGCAAAGATCACAGGAGATCAGTCATGATGGAACGCCACCTCCACCCCTCCCCGGACGAGTTGCAGCACCAGGAAACCTACACCCTGGAAGAAGTCGCCGAACTGCTCCTGATCGGGGTCAATAGCGTGCGGCACGCGGTCTTCACCGGAGAGCTGCCCGCCCAGATCATCGGCCACGATGTTGTTGCCATCAGCCGGCACGAGATCCTGGTCTGGTTCCAGGCAAGCGAGCACGCGCCCCAGGCGGGTTGACGCTTCAACGCGATCTTGTGGCACTGGCCGCGCATGGGTGAGCGCCATCGCGTGGTGTGAAATACGGTTCAGGGGCAGCTTCTCTCTGCAAACCGCGTGCACTCCGGCGCAACGGCCCTCATCTCCAGGCTCTCTCCCGCAGTACGTGCGCAGAGAGGGAAGCGGCTCGGCAGCCTGGTTGTGGGAATGCGGCCCTTCGACCCTCACCCACGCAATGCACCCCGACCGCTCCGGGCGAAATTCCCTGGTGTCGTCAGCGACGTCAACCAGGCCTGTAGCTCAGGCCTGGGCCAGGACCGCCGCCCGGTTATCGCCCCGGAGCAGCCTCGGCCTCGGCGGCCATCTCGTCGCGGATGCGCTGCGAGGCAACATCAATATGGAGGGCGATGGCGGCGTCCAGCGCCTCAGAAAAGGGTGGCGGCATGAGCCGATCCCCGGACGTTGCCTCAAGCCCGACTTCCGGGGCAACCGCCGCCACGCGTTCCTGTAGGGCGAAGTGGCGGAGGCTCGCCTCCGACCACGCCAGGTAGGCGGCGAGGGCCGCTGGCAGATCGCTCCCCGCGAGATCGGCGAAGCGCTCGCTCTGCTCCCGGATGGCCGCCTCCGCCGCGGTCAGGTCCGCGTCGTAGGAGTCCACGATCCCCTGAGCCCACGCCCGCCGGCGCGCCGCGCGCCGCTCCACGTCGCGGCGCTTGGCCTCCTCGGCCTCAGCGCGCTCCCGTGCCGCACGCTGGGCAGCGGCTTCCGCTTCCGCTTGCGCCTGCTCCGCCTCCCGCAGTTGGCGTGCGAGTTCGTCTCCCTCACCGGGGGTCTGCGCATTCACCATGATGTCGTTGCCCCTCCTCGTGGATATCAGGCCGGCGCTGTTTTCCGGCTGCCAGGCCGTTCCTGTTGCTGCCACATTGCAGGATCGCGGCCAGATCAGCGCTTACTCGTGGTGAGTGGATATCATCGCTGGACCGCCTGGTGGCACACCGATTGCACTACCAGGGTGACAGTTGGTCCTGGTCTGGCGCCTGGATGCCATTGGCCACCGGGCATCCGGCGAACCCAGGGCTGTCGTGATCCGCGCCAAAGGATGTGCCATGAGCGAGCAGGGGCCGGGCGGCCCACAACCGCCGCGCGACGACGCAATACCGCAACCATCGGCCACGGGTGGCAATCAGCGGCGACTCGGCAATCCCACCCGGCTGATCCCCCGGCGCACACCTCCACCAATCGCAGCGGAACCTGTCGAGGTGGACCCCCTCGGGTTCGAGCCGGAAGCAGACCCAGCGATGGCAGCAGGTAACATGAGGGAGCCTTACCCGTCCGCCGCTCCCCGGGACCCTGGGAGACCGCGAGTTCAGGTGGTTGGCCTGCCAGGGTGCCTGATCATTTCGTTGATCGGCTCGGTGCTGCTGACCATCCTGCTGAACATCGTGTTCTAAAGCGCACCGCAAGCGCCGTATCATCGCGAGCATGTCCCCGCAGGTGGATGTGTCCTGGGATACATGCGCCTGACCATTGGTTGGCCAGGCGGACACCCGATGATCGATCTACTGGACAGGCATCCGTACGCCCGCGTCCCCGGCAGGAGATGCACTCGCCATCACGGTCGCGGTGGGCAGCACACGTGTGCGCTGCCCACTTGCTGATGGACGGCTACTGCACCTACTGCACGCCGCACGTGACATCGACGTGCACCACGCCGTTGTTGCCGGTGTAGTCGCTATCGAGCATGCGGAACCCGATGGACTTCCCCTTACCGATCACGGCCAGGCCGTAGCCGTGGCTCGGCTTGTACGATCCCCAGATATCCGGCAGTTCGCCGTCCAGGAGCAGCCCTGTCCGCACGCCGTTGAGGAAGAGCCTGGGGCTGAAGGGATCGGCAAACGTGAAGGCGGCAAAGGCGTCCTGCAATAGATCATTGGTGGTGCCCCAGAAGCCGGAGGGCCTCAGGACATAGACCACATCATCCAGCAGGACCGGGGTGTTGACCGTGCTGCCGTCCGCCGGCACGCTGACGCGGGCAATGAACTCGCCGGGCACGCAGGTCCGCGGCGTTGGCGTCTGGGTGGGTGGCTGCTGGTGCCCCCTGTGCTTCTTGTTGTTCCTGCGCTTCTTCTTGCCTCCTTTCTTCTTTGCCAGGGTGCTGGCGGTTATGCCGCCGCCCGCCGTTGCCAGCAGGGTCGCGGCCAGGCCGCGCAGGACCGTGCGGCGGCTGGCGCCACCGGCAGCGGCCAGCGCCGCGTCGTCAATATCGATCGTCGTCTCGTCCG
>JALYWD010000559.1 GCA_030852885.1 Chloroflexota bacterium
GCGCCGCCGTGCCGGAGCATCCTCCCCCGTCTCGATTGCGGGCGTGGTGGCCCTCAGGATCACCCGGGAGTGGCTCCACCCATAACTTACAAGGATCTCGTTCACCTGCCGCCGGGGTTCGAGATGACACCTGTGGGGAGCGGTGGGACGGTGACCGGTGGGATGCGGGGAGAGAGAACGACGAGATCCTTCGCCTGCGGGCTCAGGATGACAGATGAAGGTGGACGACACCCGGAGGTAGGTGCGTAGGGGCGCCGGGTTGCTAGCGAGATCCACAACGAGACGCTTTGATCGCGGGATCAGGGGCGCATCCAGGAAACGTTGCGAATACCTCTCCAGTGCTCGCCGTCCTGTCATGCGGCTACCCGATGCCCTCGCGCAACGTCGCCAGCGTCTGCTCCCACGCTGCTACCGATCCTGCCTCTGGCGGGGGCGTCACGCTCACGCACGTCACGCCCAGGTCTCGTAGCGCTGCCAGGCGTGGCGCCAATTCCCCGGGGGTTCCAACCAGTGCCAACGCGTGGATGAAGTCATCGGGGATGGCGGCGCGGGCGGCGGCGAGGTCGCCAGTCCGGCGGAGGGCGGGGAAGCCGCCGCCGCTTGCCAGCACGTCGGCAGTACGCATGGCGGCGCGCACGCCGGCGATGATGGCCTCGGTGTCGTAGCCAGCAACCTGGTAGAGGCGGTTCATGCCAGGGAATCCCGCGAGCAGCGCGAAGAACGATTTGGCCCGCATGAGCGCCTTGCGCTCACTCGCGACATCGTGAGTCAGGGTGATCTCTGAGCGCAGGATGATCGCCAGCGCATCGGGATCGCGGCCGGCGGTGATGGCCGCCTGCCTGACGAGCGGAATGGCTTCACGCAGTGCCTGTTGGGAGGTAAGCACGTTGAAGATCACACCGTCTGCCAGCTCCCCGGCGAGCGCAAGCGTTTGCGGCCCGGCAGCGGCCAGGTAGATCGGCGGTGGATGGAGCGGCGCCACGGAGCGCTCCCAATCGCGGATGCGGAAGTGCCCGTCAGGTGGCGAGGCCGCGCGGAAAGGTGGCTGCCACCAGGCCCGCAACAACGTGATCGTTTCACGCAAGGCGACGAGCGGATGCCCGGTCTCCTCGCCCAGGACATCGCGGTGCCACTCCACCTGGCCGCGCCCCAGGCCCAGCACCGCGCGCCCGCCAGAGAGCTGATCCAGCGTGGCCACCGACGCCGCCAGCAGGTTCGGGTTACGCGGCCAGGGGCTCGTGACGCTCGTCCCGACCTGACAGTGCGTCGTCACGGTCGCCAAGGCGCCGAGGAGAGCGAAGGCGTCCCACCCCTCGGGGTCTTCGCTGACCCAGATGGCGTCGATGCCTGCCTGGTCCGCGGCCTGCGCGGCCTGGAGCGCGCGCGCTGGAGCGGCTGGGTCACCTTTCGCCCAGGCGTGGTGGCTGAAATCGAGCGCGAACTGGAGGGGGCGTTCCGGAGTGCTCATGGGTATTGGCGGGTATGAGATGCCGTAATGGAGAACCAATGCCTCGAACGGCCCTCACCCCAACCCCTCTCCCGGTGCGCGGGAGAGGGGCTTATCGTCGACCTGGTGGCCGGTTCAGCGCTCCGCATCGCCAGTTTGCTCCAATACCTCCCCCTCCCAGCCGCGCATCGGGAGAGGGGTTGAGGTGAGGGCTGCGCGCTGGAGGGCACCCAGTTTCTGGAGAGGAATCACCCCGGAACGGCAATTCACTCCAGGCGCTCCCGGCATCCTCCACAGTGTGGCTGCGAGCCGTTGTCAGGTGCTGCGTTGGAGGCAGAAGACGAGATTCTTCGCCTGCGGGCTCAGAATGACAAGCAAAGAGGGCACGCGTCCCTGACAATTGCCCAAAGCTGCATTGCGCAGGCCGATACGCGTTGCGCACTTCGCGCTAGTCCTCAGCCCGGTAGTAAAGGATGATGCCGCCGCCACGCTCGTCCCCGTGCCGCACGACGACGCCTGAGCCGCCGTCTGGCAGCGGGTAAGCGTCACCGCGCTCCAGCTTGTCTGCTTCTTCCTGCGGCACGATGGTCGCGTACATGTCGTGGCGAGGGCACTCCCAGATGCCCGTGTGTCCCTCCAGGGGCTTCATGCGATGACGATCCCGCGGATGCGTGCGGCCGATTTCACAGAGCGGATTTGGTCCCGAGTGCTGCGTTTCCATGGTTTTTCCTGATCCTGAATACGTCCCGGGGGAACGCCGGCGTGTCACAACCTCCGGAGTATGCCAAAGGCGCGCCAAGAACGGGGTCCTGAGTACCATGCTCCGCCTGAAGGTGTGAGGGAAGCGGGCTGCCGTCAACTTCGCAGCAGGCAAGCATTGACGGTGACGTGTGTGACGGCGACTGATCGATCGGAGAGCAGCGCGAGCCCGCTGCTGCGTTTTGCCCCGGAGCTGGCGCAGTTCGCGGTCGTCCTCCTCTGGGCCAGCACGTTCATTTTCTCGAAGTTCGCATTTTCCGAAATCTCGCCGCTGGCGTTCCTCTTCGCCCGCTTCGCGATCATGATCGTGATCGCCGTCGTCATCATGCTGGCCGTGGACCGCGCCGTCTGGCGGGACATCGACCGCGCTGATATCCCACGCTTTATCGCCGCGGGCCTGACCGGCTACGGGATCTACCAGTTATGTTTCATCATTGGGCTCAGCCACACCTCGCCCTTTTCGTCCGCGTTGCTGGTGGCGATGGTGCCGCTATTCACGGTGATCATCCTGGCGCTGATGGGGGAGCGCACGCCGCGCTCCGGCTGGATCGGGTTGGGTGTGGCGCTGGTCGGCGTGGCCATCTTCCTGATTGACAAGCGAGGGGACGCTTCCGGCAGCCTGGTCGGCGATCTGCTCAGCATGGGCTCCGGGCTGTCGTTCGCGATCTACGGCATCATCAACCGGCCACTCGTGCTGAAGTACCCGGTCTTTACCTATACCGGGTGGAGCGTGATGGCTGGTGGATTGCCGGTGCTGGTCATCACCTTGCCGTTCGCCATCTGGCAAAACTGGGGCGACGTGTCGCACCTGGCGCTTGGCTCGGTGGTCTACATGGCCATATTCCCCGTCTACATCGCCTACATCCTGTGGAACTTCGCGATCGAGAAGCGCGGGGTGGCGCAGGCGAGTTCCGTGCAACTGCTGGTGCCGATCGTGACGGGCGTTGTCTCGGCGTATGCGCTCGGCGAATCGTTCGGGCCGTTGAAGCTGATCGGGGCAGCGCTGGCGATGATTGGCCTCGTCATCATCCGGCTGCCCGGCCTGCGCGCGGCGGCGCGGGGACGGTGAGCGTCAGACTGTATCCGTATCGGCATCGAAGCCACGCGGAGCGCGCGTGCTCCAGCCATAGCGCAGCGATGCCGTGCGAAACACAAACTCTCCCGCCACGGCAATAGCCCCGGCCAGGAGGTGTCCGAGGCTGGTGAACTCGACCAACACCAGGTAGATGACACAACTGGAGAGGGCGGCCAGCGCGACTGGCGGTCCAGGCAGGAAGATCATGGGAGCCCGCCCGATCAGGACATCGCGCAGCACGCCGCCACCGACCGCGTTGACCACCCCCACGAAGGCAGCGGCCGGGATCGTGAGCCCCGCCAGCAGCGAGAGTTGCACCCCGGCCACGGCGAACGCGCCGAGGCCGAGCGCGTCGATGATGGCAATCATGCGTTCGAAGTGCCGGATGCGTTGAATCCTGCTTCCGGCCATGTTGGTGAGCGATGCCGCCAGCAGCACCAGCGCCATGTAAACCCAGGTTTGCAGGAAGAGGGGCGGCTTTGTTTGCAGGAAAATGCCGTCGCGGATGAGCCCGCCGCCAGCCGCCGAGACGAGCGCGACGGCGACGATGCCGGCGATGTCGTAGCGGCGGCGGGCAGCGATGAGCGCGCCGGTCAGCGCCCAGACGAAGGTCGCGGTGAAATCGAACCAGGGTGGAATCGCAAACGGCCCGCTCAGGTCCAAACGGCTCCCCACAGTGGCAGACCAACCGGCTGCGCAGCGTACCCGCTTCTGGCGCCGCATGCTCTGGTATTGTGACGCCCGGACGGATTGGTCGATAGTGTCCCATTGATCAGGAGGACCCGCGTGGTTACGACAACGCGTTTGCGTGAGGATATCGGCGAGATCATGCCTGGCGTCGTTGCCGACCGCCGCGATTTTCACGAGCACCCGGAACTGGCGTTCCAGGAAGTGCGCACCTCTGGCATTGTGGCGGATCGCCTGCGCGCGCTCGGCGTGGAGGATGTGCGCACCGGGATCGCCGGCACGGGCGTGACCGGGCTGATCCGGGGCACGAAGGCGAGCGCTGGCCCAACTGTGTTGCTGCGCGCGGATATGGACGCGTTGCCCATCCTGGAAGAGAACCAGGTGGAGTACGTCTCGCAGAACCCCGGTGTCATGCACGCCTGCGGGCACGATGCGCACACCGCCATGCTGCTGGGCACCACACGCCTGCTCCTGGACCGGCGCGATGAGTTCGCGGGCACGGTCAAGGTGCTCTTCCAGCCCGCGGAGGAGATGCCGCCGGGTGGCGCCAAGCCGATGATCGACGAGGGCGTGCTGGAAGACCCGAAGGTCGATGCGGCGTTCGGTATCCACATCGATCAGCACAGCGCGGTCGGAAAGATCAACGTGCGCTCCGGCCCGGCCATGGCGGCGGCGGACCGCTTCGTCATCACGATCAACGGTAAGGGCGGGCATGGCGCAAGCCCGAACGAGACGATTGACCCGATCGTGATCGGCGCGCAGATCATCTCGGCGTTGCAGACGCTCGTTGCCCGCACCATCAATCCGTCGGAAGAGGCGGTGGTGACCGTGGGCTACTTCAAGGGCGGGATGGCCTTCAACGTAATCCCCGATACGGCGGAGATGGGCGGCACGGTGCGCACCTTCACGCCGGAGAACCGTGATCTGCTGGAGAAGCGCATCGGTGAGATCGCGACGGGCATCGGCGAGGCACTGGGCGCGAAGATCGACTACGCGTACACGCGCGGCTACCCGGCCACGGTCAATGACCCAGCCATGACCGATCTCGTGCGCGAGGAAGCCGAAAAGGTGGTTGGCGAGGACGGGGTGGAGAACCCGGCGCTGATGATGGGCGCGGAGGACTTCTCCTACTTCCTGGAGGAGGTTCCCGGCGCCTACTGGTTCGTGGGCAGCAACAACCCGGACCGTGGCCTGATCTGGGGGCACCACCACCCGAAGTTCGACCTCGACGAGGCCAGCATGGCCATCGGGATCGAGTCGATGGTGAATGTGGCGCTGCGCTACCTGCAGGATGCTCCGCACAGCCAGGACTAGCACGGGAATTCTCTCTGCCAAAGCCACGCTCCCGAGGACGGGAGCGTGGCTTTGTGTTGCGTTGGCCATGGGAACCACGTATTCTGGAGTTGGCGATCAAGTTTTGATCCTTTTGCAGCATCGCCAATGAAAGGACGTATAACATGGCCACTCTGGATGAGGTTCGCGCAGCCAACGATCTTTACGCTGATCACTTTGACAAGGGGCATCTCCCGATGCCGCCGGGCCGCAGGTTCGCGGTGGTGGCGTGCATGGACGCCCGTCTTGATCCCGCCAGGGTGCTCGGGCTGGAGGAAGGCGATGCCCACGTGATTCGCAACGCGGGTGGCCGGGCAGGGGAGGCGATTCGCTCGCTCGTGATCTCGCAGCGCCTGCTGGGAACGCAGGAGATCATCGTGCTGCATCACACCGATTGCGGCATGCTCACGTTCGACAACGACACGCTGCATGGCATCGTGCGGGAGCAGTTGGGCGCGGATTCGACCGCCATCGACTTCCTGCCCTTCAGCGATGTGGCCGAGAGTGTGCGGGAAGATATCGAGATCATTCGCCATTCACCGCTCATCCCGAACGATATCCCGGTCAGCGGCTTCATCTACGACGTGAAGACCGGCAAGATCAGCGAGGTCGCCTGACGACAGGGACAGGCGTCCTGCCGCCGCCCCGGTTGGCGTCACCCCTGTATGCTAGGGGTGACGCTATCCAGCGTGGAACTACTCACATGACGTGGACGGAGGACAGCAGCGTGGCAGGCGGCAAGCGGGTGCTTCTGGCAGGCGAATCGTGGGTAATGCACACGATCCACCAGAAGGGGTTCGATTCCTTCACGACGACCGCGTATGCCACCGGGCACGGCTGGTTGCAACAGGCGCTGGAAGCCGGAGGCTGGGACTTCACCCACCTCCCCAATCACCTCGCCCCTGCCGGGTTCCCGACCACTGCCGAGCAGCTCAATGCCTACGATGTGGTGATCCTCAGCGATATCGGAACGAACACGCTCCTGCTCTCGCCCGATACCTTCGAGCGCTCCCAGGCTTCGCCAAATCGCCTGACGCTGCTGCGTGACTGGGTGGCCAGCGGCGGCGGCCTGGTGGTGGTTGGCGGCTACCTGACGTTCCAGGGGATCGAGGGCAAGGGCCGCTACGCGGGCTCGGCGGTGGAGGATGCGCTGCCGGTGACGATCTTCCCCTACGATGACCGCGTCGAGGCGCCGGAGGGCATCGTGCCGCAGGTGACGGCGCCGGATCATCCGCTTGCCCTCAACTTGCCCGAGACGTGGCCGGCCATCCTTGGGTACAACCGCCTCACGCCACGTGCGGAAGCGACGGTTGTGGCCACCGCAGGCCGCGATCCGTTGCTGGCGGCCTGGCAGTATGGCCACGGGCACGCGGTGACATTCGCTTCTGACTGTGGTCCCCACTGGGCGCCACCAGATTTCGTTGCCTGGGACGGGTACGCAACCCTGTGGCGGAACATCGCCAACTGGGCCGCGGGAAACCCGCCAGACTAAGTTGGCAGCGGGACGATCTCGCGACTGTCCTGTTGCCATGGGAGTTCAAGTAATGGTTGATTCAGACGCGCGTTTCGCGGAGAGCGGGTATGCCAACCCCGGCGTACTCGTCTCGACGGATTGGGTAGCCGAACATCTCAGCGACCCCAAGGTGCGCATCGTTGAGTCCGACGAGGATGTGCTGCTCTACGATCTGGGGCATATCCCGGGCGCGGTGAATATCGACTGGCACGTTGACCTGCAGGACCCGGTCGAGCGGGATTTCCTGGACAAGGCCGGGTTCGAGGCGCTGCTGAGCAAGCACGGTATCGGCAACGACACCACCGTGGTGTTCTACGGCGACCGCAACAACTGGTACGCCACCTACGCCTACTGGCTCTTCCGCTACTTTGGACACGCTGATGCCCGGGTGATGAATGGTGGCCGCGCCAAGTGGGAGGCCGAAGGGCGCCCCATGACGCGGGAGGTCCCCACCTACGCGGCCAGCAGCTACACGGCACAGGAGCCGGATGAGCGGATTCGCGCCTACCGGGACGATGTGCTGGCCCAGGTGAAGGCCGGGGCTCCGGCCCTGGTCGATGTGCGCTCCGCCGGCGAGTACACGGGAGAAGTCCTGCACATGGCCGGCTACCCGCAGGAGGGCGCCCAACGCGGCGGCCACGTGAAGGGGGCGCAGAACATCCCCTGGTCTACGGCCGCCAATGAGGACGGCACCTTCAAGAGTCCGGAAGAGTTGCGGGCGCTCTACGAGGGCAAGGACATCACGCCAGACAAGGACGTGATCGCCTACTGCCGCATCGGCGAGCGCAGCAGCCACACCTGGTTCGTGCTGCAGGAACTGCTCGGCTTCCCGAACGTGCGCAACTACGACGGCTCCTGGACGGAGTGGGGCAGCATGGTCGGCGTGCCGATCGCCCGGGGCAACGAGCCGGGGTAAGACCCTGAGGTTCGATGGGCGTCTGTGCAAAAGCCAGACGCCCATTTGTTTTGGTACCGGGTTTGCGGCGTTGAGAATGGTGGAATCCCGCCGTACAACCATTAGAGTGCGCGACTGAAGTTGCGCTTGATATGGTTCGTCGTTGCAGGTGCGGTACTCTCGGCCTTTCAAAGGTTTCAATCGATTGCGATGATTGCCTTTTTCTGCCATGCGGATATCGCGGCCTCGAAAGTCATGAGGTTCGGAAGTAAATTGAGGCGCCAATTCGCAGCGTTGTTGACGAGGAGGAAAGCTTGCGGCCATTGCCAATGAACTGGATAGATGATCTGGCGCGTGTGATGGTGAGCCGCAGTTCTCGTCGGTCTGTCTTTCGGGCAGTAGCTGGGTTGGCCATTGCTACTGCAATCGGCCAGCGAGAATTGAGTTCGGCTACGGCTGAATCGCCTCCGCCAATACCCGAATCGTCTATGGACCGCTGGCCCGTTTGCTCCGACTCCCGTCGCTTCTATTGCGTTGAGTCACTTTCAGTGGATGGTGTTGATCAACTCTCGGCCCAACATCCGGAATTCGAGCCTTGGGTCCTGGCGGATCGAGGCATCGTTGATGGTGGCGTGGTTGCAAATCGATTGCAATGGAGCGTCTTTCCTGTCAACGGAAATCTCCAGATGTCCGATTTGGCGCGGGAATTTCATATAGGCATTCGGGCAGGGCTGCTTGAGCCGTTCGCCGCCTTCATGCGGAGCGAGGGCTTCATGATGGCGGTCACCGGAAATGCGACCACTGGTTGGCATGTTGATGTTCAGGGTAAGCCTGCCGTCGGCTTTCTCGTTCCATCGGGCGGGCAAGAGCCAACTGAGCTGCAAGTTTCGTTTCAAGGCATGGGGGAACACCGGACTGCGTCAAACGTGGCGATGTGGAATCGCTTTGAAGGCTACGTGGCCGCGAACAGTATTCATGGATTTTCGCCCCCGCGCTGGCAGGGTGATGGCTGGAAAATGGACCTTGAGAGCTTTCACTTCCGGCCAGATGGGTCAGTGAATCACGGCAGCTACCGCGCCTGGATCTCTCCTGCGTCCCTCAGATTGATGAAACTGACTCCAGCCAACGCCCTGCAGGGTGCTTTGGCAGTCACCAGAATCGATGAGGGTGTGGAATCTGCCTTATCCGCTGTACTGTCTGAAACGAACGGCGGCGTGTTGATTGACATCCCCGACCTCACCTTTTCCTCACCCACCATTTCCATTCGCAAGCGCGGCAAGGGCGGTTGTGCGAAGAAGTGCCGCAAGGGTCGAGTCTGCAAGAATGGGCGCTGCAAGAAGAAGAAAAAGCGCGGCAAGAACTAATCCGTGGCGCGGCGGTTGCTGGTACCCGGGTTACC
>JALYWD010000565.1 GCA_030852885.1 Chloroflexota bacterium
TCGGCGGAGATGGGCCGTGCGCAACCGGACCTGAGGGCAACGAGGAGTGCATGGGGCAGACTGGCGGCGTCACGAAGATCACCGCCGACGGTAGCCAGGAGCGCGTGCTGGATGGCCTGGCCTCCCGGGCCACGAAAGACGGGGGCAGCGCCACTGGCCCCAACGACGTTGCGGTAGTGGAGAACCAGATCTACGTGCTACTCGGATACGGTGGGGACCCGGCAACACGGGTCGATATTGGCGCCGAGGATGAGCTGGGCTGGTTGATGGTGGATGACGGCACTGGGCTCAAACCTGTTGTCGATGTCGCGGCATATGAAACTGACAGCAACCCGGACGGAGCGGCCATTGATTCCAACCCATTCAGCCTGGTTCCGGCTGCCGAAGGCGCGATGGTGGTGAGCGATGCGGGCGGAAATGCGCTCCTGAATGTCACCAATGCAGGCGAGATCTCGACCCTCACCGTCTTCCCGAACCGTGAGGCCCAGGCGCCTGACGGCTCAACCATCCCGATGAACCCGGTGCCGACTGGCGTCACCTCGGATGCGAATGGCGACCTGGTGGTTGGTGAACTGACGGGCTTCCCGTTCCCGATTGGCGGGGCGAACGTCTACACCGTGAGCGCAAATGGTGGCGAGCCTACGTCCACGATTGATGGTTTCACGAACGTCATCGACGTTGCGGTTGGGCCGGACGGCAGCACCTATGTGCTGGAAATGCTGAAGGGCAGCATGCTTGGGGCCAACCCGGCTGATCCTTCCACGCTGAACGGGCAATTGACCCGCGTTTCACTCGATGGCACGCGCACCGTGATTGCCAGCGACGGGCTGGTCTGGCCGACCGGCCTGGCGGTCGATGCTGATGGCAATATCTACGTCGCCACCTGGGGTGTCATGGCCAACATGGGGCAGGTCTGGAAGATCGCGCCGCCGGCGTAAGCTGGGGCGATTGTCATTGCCGTATGTGAGCCCCGCTCCCTGGACGCAGGGAGCGGGGCTTCGTTGTGCGCCTCGCGTGGCGTGCGGCATCCTCCCTGTGCTGTAGGATTGCGCGGCGGCGACGGCCAGGCGGGGAACAGGGACGGACATTGAGCGGACACAAGGCAGAGGTGCGCACTGCTCGCGCGGCGGAGGTGGCGGCGCAGCACGAGGCGGCGGCAGCGAAGCAGGCCTCGCGTGGCAAGCGCGGCGCGCATGAGCGCGTGCTGGCACTGCTGGATGAGGGCTCCTTCCAGGAGCTTTCGCCGTTCGTGCAAAGCCGGGCCACTCGCTTCGGCATGGACCGCCGGCGACCGTATGGGGACGGGGTTGTCACTGGCCTCGGCACGATTGACGGCCGGCATGTCGCGGTTTTTTCTCAGGATTTCACCGTCTACGGCGGATCGCTGGGCGAGGCGTTTGCCGAGAAGATGGTCGGCCTGATGGACCACGCCGCGCGCTACGGAATTCCCGTGATCGGCATCAATGATTCCGCGGGCGCTCGCATTCAGGAAGGGGTGGAAGGACTTGCTGGCTACGGTGAAGTCTTCTATCGCAATGTCCGGCTCTCTGGTGTCGTGCCGCAGGTCAGCCTCATCGTGGGGCCATGCGCTGGTGGCGCCGTCTACTCGCCAGCCATGACGGATATCGTGGCCATGGTCGATGGCGTCGGGCAGATGTTCATCACCGGGCCGGATGTCATACGCTCCGTGACCGGTGAGGAAGTTACGCACGAGTCCCTGGGCGGGGCAACCGCGCACATGACGCAAAGCGGCGTGGCGCACCTTGTCGCAACTGACGAGGATGACCTGAACGCCCAGGTGCGGTACCTGCTCTCCTTCCTGCCGAGCAACAACCTGGAGGACCCGCCCTGGTTCGCCCCGGAAGACGACCCGCTGCGTGAAGCTCCGCAACTCGATAGCATCGCACCGGAGCTGAGCGAAAAGCCGTACGACATGCACGAGGTTCTGCGGGCGGTGCTGGATGACGGCGAGTTCTTCGAACTGCAGGCCAGGTTCGCCCCGAACATCATTTGCGGCCTTGGGCGGCTGGATGGCTTCCCCGTAGGCGTGGTGGCGAATCAACCCCGGTACCTGGCCGGGACCATCGACATCGACGCCAGCGAGAAGGCCGCCCGTTTCGTGCGGATGTGCGACGCCTTCAACATCCCGCTCGTCGTCTTCGAGGATGTGCCGGGGTTTCTGCCCGGCATCAACCAGGAGCACGAAGGGATCATCCGGCGGGGCTCCAAACTGCTGTATGCCTTCGCTGAGGCGACGGTGCCACGCATCACGGTCATCACGCGCAAGGCCTACGGAGGAGCCTACGTGGTCATGAACTCGAAGCACATCGGGGCGGACTTCGCCGTCGCCTGGCCGACGGCCGAGATCGCGGTGATGGGTCCGGCGGCGGCGGTGGATCTCGTGTTCCGGCGCGAACTGGCCAGCGCGGAGGAACCGGCGGCACGGCGTGCCGAGCTGGTCGCCGAGTACGAAGACCTCTTTGCCAGTCCATGGCAGGCCGCGAGCCGGGGATACATCGATGACGTCATCGAGCCGCGCCTGACTCGCCCGTGGTTGATCCGCGCGTTTGCCGCGGCCCGCTCCAAGCGCGTGACCACGCCCGCGCGCAAGCACGGCAACATTCCCCTGTGATGGCGGAGCAGAAATCGACCACCAATGCCTCTCGCCCGTCTCAGGCCGGACGCGGCGATGGCGATCTGGCTGTGCGTATGGCGGGTGAGCCTTCGCCGGAGGAGGCTGCCGCGATCATCGCGGTCCTCTCGCTGATGCAACCGGAGGCACCGACTGGTGCGGGAGCGCCGCGTGCCTCGGCCTGGGCTCGGGCAGGACGGCGGGAGGCGGTGCGCCCCTGGACGAGGCAGGAATGAGCCGGGAAACGGTGCGTCCGGGACCGGTCGTTGTCCTGCTCCTCTCCTGGTTCGTCGCTTTCAACCTGCGCAGCGGGTTTGTGGGCCTGGGGCCAGCGCTGCCCGACCTCACGCTTGACCTGGGACTCACGTTCGTGCAATCGAGCCTGCTTGTCTCCGCGCCGACCCTGCTGATGGGACTGCTGGCCGTACCTGGTGGCCTGCTGGCCGACCGCTGGGGAGCGGTGCGCGCGATTGCGCTCGGGACGGCGCTGGTGGCCATTGGCGGTGGCGCGCGCGCCCTGACGCTGAACTTCGGGTTGATGGCGGCCATCACCATCCTGTTTGGCGCGGGCATCGGGTTGGCGCAGCCTTCCCTGCCGCGCCTGATGCGCACGCGTTTCCCGCAACGGCTCGGCGTGACCACCGGCGTCTATGCGTCTGGTCTCGTGTGCGGCGCGATTGTGGGTGCAGTCCTCTCCGCGTTCCTTCTGGAGCAGGGCGGGGACGCGCACGCATGGCGCATTCCGATTGCGACGTGGGGAATCCTGGCGGCGTTCTCGGCGGTGATCTGGTGCCTGGTCATGCGGCCCTGGCAGGCGCCCGACGATCTCCTGCCGCAGGCGCAGACTGGCCACGAGGTTGCTGTCGACTGGTCTCCCTGGCGGGACCGGCGCGCATGGATCGCGGCCTTCGTTTTCGCGGCGCAGGGGATGGCGTACTACCTGCTCATTGCCTGGCTTCCGGCCGTCTACGCCGAGGATGGCGGCAGCGCGGCGGTGACGGCGGCGCTTGCTGGAGTCTTCAACGCCGCGACTCTGCCCGGCATTCTGCTGTTCCCCATCTGGTCGGATCGTTTGCAGCAACGCAAGCTGCCGGCGATCACGGCCTCTGTTCTCTTTACCATTGGGGTGGCGGGCCTGACGCTGGCGCCGCTAGCGGACCCGCTGCGCTGGGTCTGGCCCGCCCTGGCGGGCGCGGGCGTCGCTGGGGTATTCGGCATGGCGCTGGTCATGCCGGCGGACCTGGCGCCAGCCGGGCGTACCGGGAGAGCGGCAGGCATGGTCCTGGCAGTCGGCTACGCCGGGTCGGCGCTGGGACCGATTGCCGCCGGCCTGGCGCGAGATCTCACTGGCTCGTTCGATGCCTCCCTGATACTGTTGCCCATTGTTGGAATTGCCATGACCATCGCAACCTTCGCTACCCCGGAAATGCCCGGGCGCGCACGAAGCGCTGACAGAGCAGGAAGACAGGCCCCATGAGCAGGCACGAGGATTCGGGAGCACGGCGGCGTCTGCGCGATATCGGTATCACGATTGGCCGCCTGCCCACCGGTGAGCACAACGCCATTACTGACGTGACGGGCGTGCGGGTGGGTCACACCACGCTGATTTCGGGCGAAGGCCCGCTGGTGGTCGGCGAGGGACCCGTGCGCACGGGGGTTACGGTGATCCTGCCCCATGAGGGAGACGTTGGCCTGGATCCCGTGTTTGCGGGCTCCCACACCTTCAACGGCAACGGCGAGATGACCGGGCTGCACTGGGTCAAGGAATCGGGCATGCTCACCACGCCGATCGCAATCACGAACACCCACAGCGTTGGCGTGGTGCGCGACGCGATGATCACCTACGAAGTGCAGCGCCTGCGCCGTCCGGAAATCTACTTCAGCCTGCCTGTAGTGGCGGAAACCTATGACGGCTGGCTGAGTGACATTAACGGCATGCACGTGCGAGAAGAGCATGTCTGGGATGCTCTGGATGCCGCGAGTGATGGCCCTGTGGCCGAGGGATGCGTGGGTGGCGGCACCGGGATGAACTGCCATGAGTTCAAGGGGGGAATCGGCACTTCCTCCCGGGTCGTCGCCGAGGAGGATGGTGGCTGGACAGTGGGCGTGCTCGTCCAGGCCAATTACGGTGATCGGCATCTCTTCCGCGTCGACGGCGTGCCGATTGGCGAACTCATTCCCTATGACGAAGTGCCCGGGTTCGCGGAAGCGCGCAAGCGAATTGTTGATGGCTCGATCATCATCATCGTGGCCACAGACGCGCCATTACTGCCGCACCAGTGTGATCGCCTGGCGCAGCGAGCAACGGTGGGCCTGGCACGGGTGGGGGGCATCGGCGCCAACTCGTCTGGAGACATCTTCTTCTGCTTCGCCACTGGCAACCGTGGCCTGCCGGGCGCAGAGGAGCGCACCCGGCAGGTGAGCGACTGCCGCATGATCTCACCAGATGCGATGACGCCGCTGTTCGAGGCCTGCGCCGAAGCGACTGAAGAGGCCATCCTGAACGCGATGTGCATGGCGACCACCACAACGGGCATCAACGGTCGCACCAGTCACGCCTTGCCCCTGGCGCGGTTGCGACAGTTGTGCTGCTCCTGACGCCTAACCCTCGTACTGGGAGAGGGTGACCTCCGTCGCCATCGGGGTGTAGCGGCGCAGGAAACGCACCGGCAGGGTGCTCCCGATTTCGGCGCGGCCAAGGAACCGCTGTAGATCATCGACACCGCTCAATGGGAGGCCATCGAGGTGGGTGATGACATCGCGCGGCTCAATGCCGGCGAGCGCGGCGGGGCTCCCTTCCGCGACGGAGAGTACGCCCACCGCCAGCGGTGACGGCAGGCCATGCTCGCGTGCGACGCGGACGTGGATGGGGCGTGACTCAGCACTGACCCCCAGGTAGACGCGACGCACGCGGCCATCCTTCATCAACATGCCTGCAACCCAGCGCGCGGTGTTCACCGGCACGGCAAAGCAGATGCCCTGCGCGCCCTGAATGATGGCCGTATTGATGCCAACCACGCGGCCGCGAGAGTCCACCAGTGGGCCTCCGGAGTTGCCGGGATTCAGCGCCGCATCGGTCTGGATCACATTCTCAATCAGGCGGCCGGTGCTGGAGCGCAAGGAGCGTCCCAGCGCCGATACAACTCCGGCCGTGACCGTGGCCTGGAAGCCAAGCGGGTTGCCGATGGCGATCACCAACTGGCCCGGGCGCAGCGTGTCGGAGTCGCCGAGTTGCGCGGCAGGAAGCCCGCTGACCGTTGTCTGGATCACGGCAAGATCGGTGGCAGGGTCATCGCCAATGAGGCGCGCTGGCAAAATGCGGCCGTCGGCCATCGTCACTTCCAGCATCCGCGCGCCACTGACGACGTGGCTGTTGGAGAGGATGTAGCCGTCCGGGGCGAGCACCACGCCTGATCCGCCGCTCGGTACGGTCTGGACGCGGCGACCTTGACGGCCCTCGACGGTGACATCCTTTTCGACGGCGATATTGACAACTGACGGGCTGACCCGTTCGGCCACGGTGACGACAGCGGTGGAATAGGCATCGAGGAACGCCTCAGCCTGCTCCTCGGTCAGGGCCGGCTGCGGGGCGATCGGCTCAGCGGCAAGCTCAGCGACGCTTATGAGAGAGATATCAGTTTCTGGGGTGAGGGGGAACCGGGAAATCACAAGAACTCCTGGGTGGAAACAAAGCCGTGGATGGACATTGACAACGCATGTGAGAGAAGTTGACACGTAGCGACTATTGTGAGGGCAATCTGGAAGCCGCACCGCTCCCGAAATGGACAGGCGTGACCTGCCTGAACAGGCAGGAAGAGAGGGGCTTCTGATATCGACATAACGTTTCAGTTGTCGCCAGGGTTCCGCCGTCGGCCCCTGAGATCGTGCCCTCCCTGTACCATTTAGCTACCTGGATCATCGGTGGCGTGGCCGTCACGCCGTCATAGGTAGTGACAAAGGAGGAGAACCCGTGCGCTTCACGAACAAGGCGGTTCCCGGCGCAATCTCTCGGCGCAAGGTGTTGCAGGGCGCCGTGGCCGCAGGAGTGGCGGCGCCGCTGGCGGGCATTGGCGAGCACGCCCAGGTCCGCATGGCCTTCGCCGCGCAGTCCAAGAATGGTTCGACGCTCATTCTGGGTCTCGATGGGTCGCCGTCTGATCTCGACCCGCACTCCCAGTACGACTACCGCTCGACCTCAGTTGTCCGCTCGATCTACGAAGGGCTGGTTGGCCTCAAGGGTGCCGCCACCGACGAGTACGAGGGGCTCGTGGCCGAGAGTTGGGAAGCCAACGACGACTCCAGTGTCTGGACCTTCAAGATCCGGCCGGGGTTGACCTTCCAGGACGGTTCGCCCTGTGACGCCGCGGCGGTGAAGGCGTCGTACGAGCGCATGCTGGCCATGAACCGGGGCGCGGTCGCGGTGTTCTCCCGCTTCATCTCGGACCCGGGCCAGATGAGTACGCCGGACGAAGCCACGATCGTGTTCGACTGCGGTGCGCCGCAGCCCCTCTTCGTCACCGCGCTGGCCTCTACGTATGGCCCGCAGGTCGTCAATGCCAAGGTGGCTCTGGAGCACGCCGAGGACGACGATTATGGCAACCTCTGGATGCAACTCAATGCCGAAGGTACCGGCACCGGCGCCTGGAAGCTGACATCCTTCGAGCCGGGTCAGGAAGTGATCCTGGAGCGCAACGAGAACTACTGGAAGGGCTGGGATGGCAATCACTTCGACCGCATCATCGTGCGGGTCGTGGAGGAGCCGTCCACCATGCGCCAGTTGGTGGAAGCGGGCGATGTCGACATCATGGACCGCTTCACCGTCGATTTCAGTTGGATCGAGGAACTCCAGGCGGTCGAGTCACTGACGGTCGATATTTCAGACAGCACCGAAGTCACCTACTACGCGATGACCGAGGGTGGAGCATTGGCTTCTCCTGAGGCGCGCCAGGCGATGGCCTACGCGTATCCCTACCAGGACGTCATCGACGGGGTCTTCCTGGGGAACGCCTCGCGCACCAACAGCCTCATTGCGCCGGCGGTGCGGGGCTACCAGGAGGACGGTTTCTTCTTCGAGACTGACCTGGACAAGGCGAAGGAGTTGCTGGCCGCCGCCGGGATTCCCGAGGGCACGGAACTCCTGATGACTCTCGGGGCGGGCGCGAACGACACGGACGCGCAGCTCTACCAGGCCAACCTGGCGGAAATCGGCATCACCCTGACCATCGAAAAGCTGGACCAGGTGAGTTTCACGGCGCTGTTCTACGGTGACACGCCAGCCGAAGAACGGCCGAACTTCCTGGCCTGGGGATGGTGGCCCGACTACAACGATTCGTGGAACGTGCTGTACCCAACCACGGCCTGCACATCCTGGGGATCGGCCGGCTCGAACGGCGGCTTCTTCTGCAACGAGGACGTGGATCAGCTCCTGGAGGAGGCCAAGAACGCCTCCACGTTGGACATCTACGCCAAGATCCTGGACGAGGTGCAGACCATCATCACCAAAGATGACGTGCCGGTCATTGCCTTTGGACAGCCGAAGTGGACGACGGTGCTGCAGAACTCCGTTGAGGGGTTCCAGTTCAACCCGATCAACCTCGGGACCTACGATTTCTGGTCAATGTCCCGCAAGGCGTAGCGGACAGAAGTTCCGCGTAAACGTGAAGGCCGGTCCCAGTTGGACCGGCCTTCACCATCTTCACCGTGGTTGGAACGTTTACCCCTGCGGAACGTCTGCCGCTGATTCTTCCACAATCACGTCCTCGGCCGGAGCTTCCTCGACGATGACTGCCTCTTCGGCTGGAACTTCCTCAGCCACGGCTGCTTCCTCCGCTGGCGCCTCGGCCGCGGCTGCCTGCTCGGCCTGTGCCTCCGGAGACGGCGGGCGCAGGGCGAGAATCAACACACCGCCGGCACCGCCTTCGTCCCGGGACATCATGGTGGCCGTGCCGAAGTAGTCCTGGTAGGCGCCGCCCTCACCGGAAAGCTGCATGATGAGGGTCGCCGGCCGGGCGCCCTCGAAATCGTCGAGCCAGGTCCAGCGCTCGATCACGCCATCCGGGCGCGGGTACGTGGTGAAGGTCGTCTCACCCAGGACGACAAACGGGGGAGACCCGTCCTCCGGAAAGTCGACGGTGCCCACGGCTGCTCCGGGCCCCTGGCTGGCTACGAAGCTGGGATCAGTTGCCAGCGGGAACAACTCGAGGATGTCGGAATCGGCAGCGTTCGCGTACCAGAGCACGATGGTGACCACGTTGGTCTGGACGGCTGGCGCCGCCGGTTGCTGCGCTTCGGCGGTGGCCGCAGGCGCTGGCGTGGCGGCGTTCGCGCTCACCACGACAGGGGTAGGCGGCGGCGTGGCAGTTGGCACTGCCGGTGAGGCAGCCGGCGTCCCATCCTGCGCGGTTGCAGTCAGTGGCCCGAAACCAAACACGAGCAGCAAGCCAAGCACTATCGCAAAGCGCGCCGCGAAACTGGATCTTCGCACCGGATGCTCCTGTTCACTCGACGCCAGGGGTTGACGCAAGCGTACCGTCTCACGGGCAAGCCGTCTCGGTCAAGCATCCGCTGCACATCGTGTTCCTGTTTCCTGCACATGCTTGAGGAGCTCCGTTGAAGAATTGCTGCCCGTCGACCCGGTTCCCGATGAATTCAGGTCTGAAAAGATGCCAAATGGATCAGTCCAGTCGTCCGGGACGTTCTCTGTATGCGGCAGCTTGTTGGCGGCGTGCCAACGGCAAAGCGGCGTGGTAGCCGGAGGCAATCGTTATCGAGACGCGCGAGGGGATCGACTCATCCGGGGCAGGTGTTGTCCGGCTCCGGGATTAGGCCACATACTCCCCATGGTATGATCTGCCGGTTCCCTCGCAAAGATGCCGTATGGACACAGAAAGAGCAAGGACACAAAAACCGGTGGAATCGTTGAGCGGCAGGGTAGCCCTGGTCTTCCCAGGACAGGGCAGCCAGTTTGTGGGCATGGGTAAGGCACTCTACGACGCTTCTGAAGCGGCGCGGAAGGTGTTCGACCAGGCTGACGATGTGCTGGGATTTTCGATCACCCGCCTCTGCTTCCATGGCCCTGCCAATGAGCTGGAAGACACCATCAACGCTCAGCCTGCCATTCTCACGGTGAGCATTGCGGCGCTGGAAGCGCTCAAGGAGCGTCTGGCGGATGCCGGTCACAAGGTTGAGCCAATGGTCGTTGCTGGGCACTCGCTTGGCGAATTCTCGGCGCTGGTGGCTGCCGGGGTCATCGACTTCCCCTCAGGGTTGCGCATCGTACGCGAACGCGGCCGGCTTATGAAGGAAGCGGGCGAAACGAGCCCTGGCGGCATGGCGGCGGTCATTGGCCTGGACGCCACAACGCTGGCCGATGTTTGTAACGACGCTTCAGAGGGCGACATCATCATCGTTGCCAACGACAACTGCCCTGGGCAGACAGTGATTTCGGGCGAGGTTGCTGCCTTGTTGCGGGCGATGGAGATGGCGAAATCGCGAGGCGCCAGGCGGGTAGCCCGGCTTGGTATCAGTATTGCCTCGCACTCTCCGCTCATGTCACGCGCAGGGGCCGGGCTGCGAGATGTCATCGGTCGCCAGACGCTCTCCGCCCCCCAGATTCCGATCATCGCGAATGTGTCCGGGATGGCCATGACCACCGTGGAGGATGTGCGGCAGGAGCTGGCGCATCACGTGGAGCGCCCGGTGAACTGGACGCGCTCGGTGGCCGAGATGGTCAATAGCGGCGCCACCACCTTCATCGAGGTTGGCCCGGGGCAGATCCTGTCCGGGTTGATTCGCCGAATCAACCGAGACGTCACCACGCTGTCACTGACAGATCTTGGTTTGCCTGGAGATGAGCGGCCCGCCTGACACCGGGGCCGGCCGTTTGCTGATTTCGCCGTTTGAACAGAGAGGTTTTGCATCGTGGGACGGGTCGTCGTGACCGGGCTCGGGGCGGTGTCGCCGCTCGGTATCGGGGTTCCCGCATTGTGGGATGGCCTGGTGGCCGGGCGCTCGGGTGTCCGGCATGTTCAGCACTTTGATACGTCCAACCTGCCGGTCAAGATTGCTGCTGAAGTTCCCGATTTTGATCCAAAGCAATTCATGGACTCCAAATCTGCGCGTCGGATGGACCGCTTCGCCCAGTTCGCGATTGCCGCGACACATGAGGCGCTCAGGGACGCCGGACTTGAGGTGACGGACGAAAACCGCGAACGTATCGCCATCGTGGTGAATACCGGTGGCGGCGGAATTCCAAGTATCGAAGCCAACGTCACCGCCATGGCGGTGAGTGGTCCCAATCGCGTCGGCCCGCTGGTGATCCCCATGTTCGCGCCGAACATGGCCAGCAGCCAGGTGTCGATTACCTTCGGCATCCTGGGCCCCACAATAACCTCGGCGGCGGCTTGCGCCTCGGGTGTCCAGGCGTATGTCGATGCCGTCCGCCTGCTGCACTGCGGCGAGGCTGACGTGGTTATCACTGGAGGCACCGAAGCGGGACTCACGCCAGTGGCATTGACCAGCCTCTCGCACATGCACGCACTTTCTCATCGCAATGATGATCCCCAGCGAGCTTCACGCCCATTCGACGCGGACCGCGACGGGTTCGTCTTTGGCGAGGGTGCAGGGATCCTTATCCTGGAGACGGAGGAACACGCTGCTCGACGCGGCGCGCATGTCTACGCCGAAGCGATGGGCGGAGCGCTTACGTCCGACGCGTTTCATATTACCGCGCCCGAGCCCACTGGCCGGGGGGCGCGCGCGGCAATGACAAACGCGCTCAAGCGGGCGGAAATGTCTCCCGAAGATATCGACTACATCGCTGCTCACGCGACGGCTACGCCTGTCGGCGATACCGTGGAGACGCGAGCTATCAAGGCTGCGTTCGGTGATCACGCGCTGGACGTGTCCGTGTCGGCGAACAAGTCGATGGTCGGGCATATGCTTGGTGCAGCCGGCGCGATTTCCGCAATCTCCTCGGTTCTCGCGATTCGGGATGGCGTTGTCCCACCGACAATCAACTTGCAGACCCCGGACCCGGAGTGCGACCTGAGCTACGTCCCAAATGTTGCTGTGCGGCGTCAGGTAGATGCGGCGATGGTCAACGGCTTCGGCTTCGGCGGACAGAACGCGTCCACGATCTTCCGGCGGTTCCAGGGGTAGAAACCGAATACGCACAACAAACCCCCGCTGCCGGATCTGAAAAGCCCGGTCAGCGGGGGTTTGCTGTGCTGCAGACTTACCGCGCGGCCGCCACCTTTGCCGGCGCTGCAACCTTGAGCGCCCGCTCCAGGTCCTGCAGCAGGTCATCGCGATTCTCGATGCCAACCGAGAGGCGGATCAAGGTGTCCTCGACCTCCGCGCCGGTGCCGGCAACGCTGGCGTGCGTCATCTGACCGGGGTGCTCGATCAATGACTCGACGCCACCCAGACTCTCCGCGAGCTGGAAGATGCGCGTGCCGCGAGCTACGTCGAGCGCGGTTTTGAGATCACCCTTGACCGTGAACGAGACCATGCCGGAGTACCCGCGCATCTGGCGCTTCGCCACGTCATGGCCCGGGTGGTCGGCGAGGCCGGGATAGAAAACGCGCTCCACGGCGGGGTGCCCCGCCAGGAACTCCGCCACCGCCTGGGCATTCTCGCTGTGGCGCTCCATGCGGACGGCCAGCGTCTTGATGCCGCGTAGGGCCAGCCAGACATCGAACGGGCCCGGTATGCCGCCAGCCGCATTCTGGTGGAACTTCATGCTGGCGAAGACATCGGGATCGTTGCCGATCACGGCGCCACCAACGGTGTCCGAGTGGCCGCCAACGTACTTGGTCGTCGAGTGCAGCACCAGGTCCGCGCCGAGCGCCAGCGGGTTCTGCAGGTACGGCGAGGCGAACGTGTTATCGACCATGAACATGGCCGGGTGATCGCCCAGGATATCGGCAATCCCCTTGATGTCGATGATCTTCAGGTACGGATTACTCGGGGTCTCTGCCCAGACGAGGCGCGTGTTGGTGCGCAGCGCTGCCCGCACGTTATCCAGGTCGGTCATATCCACAAGCGTGTAGTCGATGCCGTAGCGGCTCCAGACCTTGGAGATGAAGCGGTGCGTGCCGCCGTAGGCGTCGTCCGTCAGCAGGATGTGGTCGCCAGGGTTGAGCAGATAGTGCACGTTCTGGGTGGCGGCCATGCCGCTGGCATAGGCCAGGCCCCATGCGCCGCCCTCCAGCGAGGCCAGCGCCTCCTGCAGCGCCTGGCGCGTTGGGTTCGCGGTGCGGGCGTAGTCGTAGCCCTGGTGCTCACCAACTGCCTGCTGCACGAAGGTGCTCGTCTGGTAGATAGGCGTGATGATGGCGCCGGTGGCCGGGTCAGGATCCTGTCCGGCGTGGATGGCACGCGTCTCGAAAGCGGTGTCGTTCCAGTTTGTGGTCATGGTGGTTGTGGCTCCCACTCGCGTCGCCTGGCCGAGAAGCGCGCCCCGGCTTCGTAACTGTCGCAATAGTAGCGGAGTTTTGCTGCTCGTCTTTCTCCCTACTTCATTCGGGGGCTGATAGGACCAAAAAGCTCGCTCAACTCGAAACACACGTTCGGCAGTAGAACGGAGGATGCGGTATCCAGTGAGGTCACGACCGAACGAAACTGGCCGTCTGCTGGATCAGTGTGAACCGTTACAGTCTTCCCGGCAGGATCGGCGATCCAGTATTCGGCCACCTCATGAGCGGCGTAGAGTTGTCGCTTGATGATCAGGTCTCGCCGGCTCGTTGACCGGGAAAGCACCTCGATGGCGATTGAGGGAACTCCCTCCACGGCGTCTTCGCCAAGCACGTTCAATCGCTCGTCCAGCAGAATCAAGATGTCGGGCTGCACGACGGAATCCAGACCAAGCCGAACGTCAAGTGGAGCGAAGAACACAACGCCGTTGCCGCGCTCCTCAAGTGCACGGTCAAACACACGAGTCAGGCGAAGAACAACCGCTTGATGCAACGACGACGGAGACGGAGTCACAAACAGCTCACCTTCAATCAGCTCCGTCTGGTCATTCGTTGCATCGCGAACGCGAAGAAACTCTTCGTACGTAAGTGGATTGCTGATCTCGAGCATCGAAGACTTCCTAGTTCCCGCGATGGTGCGCCACGTACTCCAGGACATCAGCGCGGGTCACCACGCCAATGATGGCGCCGTCGCGCTGTACCAGCACGGCCGGGGAGCCCGCTGCGAGCATCGGCACCACGCGCTCGACCTCTTCGTTGGCATCGACCAGGGGGAACGGCCCGTCCATGACCGTGCTGACCTTGGCGTTGAGTGCCTCCGGGCTGCGGAAGAGGTGGTCGAGCAAGCCCCGCTCCTGGACTGAGCCGGAGACGGACTGGACCTCGATCCGCGCGGGAGAGCCGTTGCTCGACAGGGCCGCACTGCGCACCACGGGCAACTGCGAAATGCCGTGCTGGCGCAGGAGTTCGATCGCTTCTGCCACCGTCTGGTCACACCCAATGGCCACAACGTTCGGCGTGCCGTTATTGCGTCCGGCGATGACCGTGCCGACGCGCGCGGGCTGGCGGAAGCGGGACAGGAAGCCGTTCTCGCGCATCCAGTCGTCGCTGTAAAGCTTGGAGAGGTACCCGCGCCCGCTGTCTGGCAGCAGCACGACCACCAATGCCTCCGGATCATCGATGTCACGCGCCGTTTCCAGCGCCGCATGGACCGCCATGCCACCGGAGCCGCCGATGAGAATGCCCTCTTCCCGGGTGACGCGGCGCGCGGCGGTGAAGGCGTCCTTGTCCGCGACTTTCACCCAACCATCGACAAGCGTGGGGTCAAACGAGCCGGGCCAGAAATCCTCGCCGACGCCTTCCACCTTGTAGGTGTGCATGTTGTCTGGTTGGGTGTAGATGCTTCCCTCGGGGTCGGCGCCGATAACCTTGACTCCGGGAT
>JALYWD010000668.1 GCA_030852885.1 Chloroflexota bacterium
GCACGGCCGCGGGCCAGCCGCCGACGGACTCCTGGATGCTGACGACCTGTGCCTCATCGACCGGTCTCCCCGCCTGGAGGCTCAGGAGTTGCCGTGTCTCCTCGACCGAGAAGCGGAGATCCGCCCCGGTCAGCTCTTCGACGTTTCCCGATGTCCTGAGCCGCGACAGGGGCAGCGATATCCTGGTGCGCGAGCAGATGATGGTATGCAGGCGCCGTGGCGCGGCGGTAAGCAAGCCGCTCACAAAGCCGGACGTGGCCGGGGTAGTTGCCTCGTGAAAATCGTCCAGGATCAGGAATACATCCTGGTCGAGGTCATACAGCCTGTCCGCGAATTGTTCACCAAGATCCGCGGGTTCCGCACGATCCGGCGCGGTCAGCAACGCGCAGAGCGCCGGCGCCACACCGGGAGCGACCCGATCAAGGGCCATGGCGACGTGTGTGGCAAAGCGCGTCAGGTCCCGATCACGCGGATCGGCGGTCATCCAGGCGGCATCGAGGGAGCGCTGGCGCAGCCAGGAGACCATGGTGCTCGTTTTGCCGTGCCCGGCCGGAGCGACGATGAGCACCAGCGACCGGGTGCGCGCGCGGTCGAGCCGGGCGTCGATCTGGGGGCGAACCACCCATGACCCGCCAAGGACCGGCCGTTCAATCTTGGAGCGATTGACCACGACGGGCGTCGTGGGCGCCAGAACGCGCATGGCGGCCCCAGGCTGGTGCGCCGGGCCGGCGTACGTGTCAGTGCGCAGGTCCGGCCTCGTCACGGTGCAGAGCGTAGAAGTCAACCAGGTCGCCCACGACCAGGGCGGGCCGGAACCCGGCGATGTCGTGGCGGAGCACGGTGAGCGCTTCGGGTTGAGCATAGTAGATGGCGGCGGGGTTGTCGCGAGTCACGATCTGCTGGATCTCGCCCAGGCTCGCTGTGTACGCGTCGCCCACGCTCGCGGTCCGGGCCTGTGCCAGCAGGGTATCGACCCGCTCCTGGCAGTAATGCCCCACATTTCCTGATTGCCAGGCATCGCACGAGACCTGCGGCCAGAGGTGGTTCCAGGCGTCGTTGTAATCCGGAGACCAGAAGGAGGGCAGCAGGTGCGGCCGCTCATCGACCGGCATGTCGCCGGTGAAGATGCCGACGTAGCTGGCGAAATCGATCGGCGTGGCGTCCAGCTTCAGGCCGATGGCCTCCAGGTTCGCGCGAAACAGTTCGGCGGTGCTCGGCCCCTCGGGATTGCCGGGCGGCAGGGGCAACGTGAGCGTGGTTCCCGGCGTCACCCCCGCCGCTTGCAGGAGCGCTCGCGCCTGCTCCAGGTCGGTCTGGTAGCGGAACGTCTCCGGGTTGAACCCGGTACACAGCTCCGCCACTGGGCCGATGGCCTGCTTGGCGTACCCCTCATAGACACCGGAGATGACCTCGTCGTAGGGGAACGCCCAGCAGAGCGCCTGCCTGGCCTCGGGAGACGCGAGGGGCCCGGCGACGGCCATGGCCACGTAGCGCACCGCCAGGTTGTAGCGGCGGTCCACGGCCAGGTCCGGGTTCGTCTCCAGATCGCGCACCGTGGCGAGTGGCAAGACGGCGGCAATGTCCGCCTCGCCACGCTCGATCAGGCTGCGCCGCGTTTCTGGCTCCACCACCACGCGGACGATGACGCGATCGAGGTGCTTCCCTTCCCATCCTCGCCAGTAGCCGTCGTGGCGTTCCAGGATGATGCCCGTCTCCACGTCAAACGTGGTGATCCGGTACGGGCCGGTGCCCAGGCCTTCGTTGTTCGTCTGCGCCCAGGCATGGCCCCAGTCGCCATCGACCTCGTGTGCCCGCAGCGCCGCCGTATTGACGATCGCCGTGCCGTAACTCCCCGCCAGGGCCGCGAGGAAGAGTGGTTGCGGCTGCGCCAGGTCAAACACAAGCGTGCGCGCATCGGGCGCGGTGATCTGGCTCGCATCGTCGATGAAGCGCCCGAGCACGCTGACCGGGGCCAGCCCCAACGCGAACAGGCGCGCGAAGGAGGCCTGGGCGGCCGCGGCATCGAGCGGCGTGCCATCCTGGAAGTGGATGCCGTCGCGCAGCCGGAAGGTCCAGCGGCTGGCGGAGGCGTCGGACGCCCAGGACGCCGCCAGGACGGGCTCGTACGTGTCCGCCGTGCCGGGCTTGAGGCGGATCAGGCCTTCGAAGGCGCCCTGCAGGGGTACGCCAGAGCCGGCGTCATAGACGGAGTGTGGATCAAGATCGGATGGCGAGCGCGGGGTAACGAGCGTGAGCGTCGAGGGCGAGCCCTGGCGACGTGGCGCGGCACCCGCCAGGCGCCGCTCAACCAGCCCGGCAGCCCCAAGCAGCGTGCCCTGCAGCAATGTGCGCCGGTGCAGTGACCCGGGCAACCCGGGTGGGCAAGGATGGAAACGCGGCACGACCAGGCCTCCCGGTACTCGACAGCGCCTGTGTCGAACAGGATCGAAGGGAGCGTATCGTACAGGGTAGCCATGCGACGTGCGGCATGTGACCGCGCTCCCGGTATTTCCGGGAAGGGGATCCGCCAGCTAGATCGGCCCCGCGTCTCGCACAGACGCTGGCACAACGCCGGCGAACTGCGTGAAGTTCTCGGCCATTTCCCGCGCGAGCCGGGTGGTCGTTGCGTCAAAGCCCGCCGTATCCGCCCAGCTTGCCCGGGGCT
>JALYWD010000607.1 GCA_030852885.1 Chloroflexota bacterium
GCGGCGACCAGCTCGTCCGGGGAGACCTGCGTGCCCCGGCTCTTGCTCATCTTGGTGCCCTCTTCCGCCAGGATCATCCCCTGGTTGCGCAGGCGCACGAAGGGCTCGCCGTGGTCCACCAGCCCCAGATCTCGCATCACCTTGGTGAAGAAGCGAGCGTAGAGCAGGTGCAGGATGGCGTGCTCGATGCCGCCACAGTACAGATCGACCGGTGTCCACTGGGCCGCGGTCTCGACATCGAACGGCGCGGTTTCATCGTGCGGCGAGGTGTAGCGGTACCAGTACCAGGAGGAATCGACGAAGGTATCCATGGTGTCGGTTTCGCGTCGCGCCGCGCCGCCGCACTGTGGGCAGGTGGTGTGCAGGAACGCCTGGTGCGAGACCAGCGGCGATTGCCCGGTCGGTGTGAACTCCGCGTCCAGCGGCAGCACCACCGGCAGTTGGTCCTCCGGCACCGGCACCATGCCGCACGCGTCGCAGTAGACCACCGGGATCGGCGTGCCCCAGTAACGCTGGCGCGAAATCAGCCAGTCGCGCAGGCGGAAATTCACCTCCGCCTCGCCCCGGCCCGCGTCCGCCAGCCAGGCGATCACCTCCGGCAGTTCGTCCGGCATCAGCTTGCCGGTCATTGGGCCGGAGTTCACCAGGCGCCCGGGGCCGTGGTAGGCCTCGGTCATCGTCGCCGGGTCGAAATCCGGCTCGCCGTCTGGTTGCACCACGACACGGATGGGTAGGTCGAAGGCGCGCGCAAACGCGAAGTCGCGCTGATCACCGAACGGCACCGCCATGATGGCGCCGGTGCCGTAGCCCATCAGCACGTAGTCGGCGATCCAGACCGGGATGCGCTCATCGGTCACCGGGTTCACGGCGTACGCGCCGGTGAAGACTCCCGTGCGCTGGTGGCTCTCGTCCGTGGACATGCGCTCGATTTCGGACTGCTTCCGCGCCTGCTCGACGTAGGCGTCCACCTCGCCGCGCTGTGCATCCGTCGTGATCTTTGCCACCAGCGGGTGCTCTGGCGCCAGCACCATGAAGGTGGCTCCCCAGACGGTATCGGGCCGGGTAGTGAACACCTCCAGCTCATCGCCCGTCTCCAGCGGGAAGCGCAGGCGCGCGCCCTCGGAGCGCCCGATCCAGTTGCGCTGCATCGTCTTGACGCGCTCGGGCCAGTCCAGGTCTTCAGCGGCGTGCAGCAGCTCTTCCGCATAGTGCGTAATGCGGAAGTACCACTGCTCCAGGTCACGCTTGATCACCGCCGAGCCGCAGCGCTCGCAGATGTTGCCCTCCAGCACCTGCTCGTTGGCCAGCACGGTCTGGTCTTTCGGGCACCACCACACGCCGCCCTTGGCGCGGTAGGCCAGCCCCTTCTTCAGCATCTGCAGGAAGAGCCACTGGTTCCAGCGGTAGTACTCCGGCGTGCAGGTGATCACCTGCCGCCGCCAGTCGATCATGGCGCCCATCTGGCCATACTGCTCGCGCATGGCGTCGATGTTCTCGAAGGTCCAGGTGGCGGGATGGATGTTGTTGCGGATGGCCGCGTTCTCCGCGGGCAGACCGAAGGCATCGAAGCCCATCGGGAAGAGCACGTTGTGGCCGCGCATCCGCTGCAGGCGGGCGAAGATATCTGGCGCCACAAAGGCGAACCAGTGCCCGATGTGCAGCACGCCGGAGGGATAGGGGTACATGGTCAGCGAGTACCACTTCTCCCCGGGCGCGTCATCATCAACCCGGTACAGCTCGTCGGTTTCCCAGCGGATACGCCACTTCGGCTCGATAGCGGCGGGGTCGTAGCGGTCGCTGGCCGTCCCGATGATATCGCTCACCGTGCTGGTCGCAGTATCGGTATCAGTAATCGTGGTCATGTGTGGCCGTCCTGTATTCCGCCGCCTGCCGGTGTCCAATGTGCCGGCCTCTCGATACGCTGGGCAAGAAAAAGCCCCTCATCCCTGGTCAGGGACGAAAGGCTTGAGAGGCTTCCGCGGTACCACCCTGGTTGACCGGGTGGCGCGGATAGTGGTGGAGCCGAGGGGACTCGAACCCCTTACCTCAACACTGCCAGTGTTGCGCTCTCCCGGCTGAGCTACGGCCCCAGAGAATCCTGGCGCGGCCACGATCCACTCTGGATGCCCGGTAACGGAGGCGACCCGGCGCCAGCTAACGGAA
>JALYWD010000613.1 GCA_030852885.1 Chloroflexota bacterium
CGGTCTTTCAGCCGGATGTCATGGTTATCCCCGAGCATTACGGGGATGAGTTTCGCAATCAGCCTGGTAGGCTCGCCATTTTCGACAGGCCGCTGCCGTTCGTTGCAGAAGTCTGGTCGGTCTCAACCGGCGACTATGATGTCAAGGCCAAGCTGCCCATCTACATGCAGCGTGGCGATGCGGAAACCTGGCTTGTCCACCCCTACGAGAAAACGGTTACTTGTTGGCGCCGCCAGCCAGATGGCACGTACCACGCCTCGGAGCACGCGGCTGGCGTCATCGAACTGGCGGCGCTTTCTGGTGTGGTCATCGATGTAGCGGAACTCTTTACGTAAAAGATCAGGCAGTCGTGTTCCCCGCTCGAACGTGGCCAGGTGGTCATCCAGGATTGACCGAGGAGCGTCCTCCTCACGCAGCAGGTGCGGTCAGGCGCCGGGGTTGCCATCTGGCAGCCCCTGCGCCAGCACCGTCAATTGCGGGGTTAGCCGACGCTCACCGGCACGCGCTGGACCTCGTTCATGAGATACCCCTTGGCGTTCCAGTCATCGGTGAGTGGCTGTGTCAGCCCACGCTGGTCCACCGCGCGGGCGGCCAGCACGGCATCGCCGGCCGGGGCGTCCCACTCGTAGACGTAGCGCACCCACGACGTCGGGCCGGCTTCCTCGACGATCTCCGCCTCCTGCCAGCTCTCCCCGTCGTCTGTGCTGACCTCAACCGTGGCAATACCGGCATAGCCGGACCAGGCAAAGCCGCTGATCTGCTGCGCACCGGCGTCAAGGGTGGCGTCAGGCGCGGGGGAGGCAATGATGGACTTGGGCGCTACCTCCCGCACGGGAGTCAACGCCAGACCATCCTCGTCGATGAAGACGTAGCTCTCGCTGTTGTAGTGCCCGGCGAAGGGATGATCGATCACATCGATGCCCACGACCCACTTCGTGGAGGCGATGCCACTCCAGGTGGGCACCAGCAGCCGCACCGGGCCACCGTTCGGCGCAGGTAGCGGCTCCCCGTTCATCTCCCAGACCAGCATGACATCCGGAACCATGGCCACGTTCAGGGGCAGCCCACGCTGCATCTCCGGGAAGTCTCCCCCCTGGGAGACCACATCGACCGCGCCCTCCTGGACACCGGCCATGGCCAGGATCTCGGCCAGGGAGACCCCGGTCCACTCGGCGTTGCCAATGGCCCCGTTCTCCCACTGGGTCCCGTCAACCTGCCGCGGGTCGTCACCGAACAGGCTGCGGCTGTTGCCCGAGCACTCCAGGAAGGCGGTGAGGGTCCGCGTGGGCATCCCCTGCAGGTCCGCGAGCGTGAGCTCCAGTTCCTCATCGACCAGGCCCGTCACCGCGAGGCGCCACTCGTCAGCCGGGATGTCGATCGAGACCGGGCCGTTGGAGCGAATGAAGAACAGGTCGTTTGGGGTGAGGAAGTCGTCGGCGACCAGGGCGGCCGGCGTCTCGAACGTGGTCGATCCCCGCTGGATCATCTCCGGGCTCTTGCCGAGACTGGTCAGCAACTCCTCGGTGGTTGGGGTCCCCTGCGGGGTCGCTTCCTGGGCGAACGCTGACTCGCGCAGAATCGAGGCTATCACGGGAGCAGCGAAGCCAGCCGCGGCCAGGCGGGCAACGAGGCGCCGCCGCGACAGGTGACGAGCCGTTCCGGGGTGAGTGCTTGCGAGCATCGAGATCGTCCTTTCCATAGTGCGGACCGCGACGTAGCGATCCGCGCACTCCAACACCAGTTATCCAGGTACGGATGCCCACGTCCACGATCATCGTTGACGCGAAGGCCACACGTGCTGCTGGACCACTGGCCAACGTGGACTTCTGGGGAGTTATGCAGGTTGCGCGCCACGATGAGCGTGAGCGCCGCCGCGACAAACACGCGAGCAGCCAGGAACCTCCCGGGAGGTTCCTGGCTGCTCTGTATCTCTGGCAATTGCCGGGAACCGGGAATGGTCCTCGGGGAGACAGTTCGCCCTGTGGCAGGGTTCCTCTACTCGTGCTGGAAGCGCAGAACCCGGGCATTGGCGGGAGCATCGTTGCGATTGGAGACGGTTAGCAGGTAGCCACGCATCACCACGACACGGTCTCCCTTGATCAGCTTCACCGCCCTGCCTGGAATCACGGGGCCGCAGGCCGTGTCGGCCAACCAGGCGGCGTGCCGCTCGATGCGGGCGCTCCCTTCCGCCAGGGTGACTTCCAGTGCACCCTGCGTGACCTCCAGGGTCACGATCTCGCCATCGGGATCCACGAACCAGGAACTTGCCGCGGAGAAGGTCAGGTGGCTTTCGGTCTCGATACGCGGATCGGGAAAGCTGGCGAACACGTGAGTGCGGATGATCTCCTCCGAAACGGGGGCGAGTGCGGCATCGACCGGTGAACCCAGGGTGCTCACGGGTAACAGACTCGCCAGCAGGAGTGCCGTGCGGCAGAGATGAGCGAATGGATGAGAAGTAGTGTCGAGAGAACGTGGCATGAACATCGGATACTCTCCTGAAACGTGATTGGCCAGAATTGGCGTAGAGGCGTGCGTCATGCGGCGTTGAGCGGCGGGAAGCTGGCTCCTCCGTTTGCAAGTGACAGCGCAGATGGCTGGCCTGGCTCGGTGGCAGGGGCAGTAGCGCCTGCCATGCAGCATGGGGGCGCGACGTAGTGACCGCATGCGTAGAAGTACCCAGTTTGATGCGGAATCTGGCTATGAACGATGTTGATGAGGCTTGACGGAACGCGGCTGGAGTGCGACATGATCCTGTGCACCGCGGGCCAGACAAGGCGCGGTGGTCACTGCCTCATGAAGCGACGGAGCCAACAATGCCGGTAGCTCGGATCGACGCGGGTGACCTGTACTACGAGGTGGCCGGTGAGGGGCCGCCCTTGCTGCTGATCGCCGGGTTCAGTGGCAATACCACCGGCTGGCTCCCAGTGCTGCCGGCGCTGGCCGAACACTTCACGCTGATCATGTTCGACAACCGGGGCGCGGGCCGATCCTGTGTCCCACCTGGCCCGTACACCACCGCGCAGATGGCGGATGATGCAGTTGCGCTCCTGGATCACCTCGACGTGAATCGGGCGCATGTCCTGGGTAGTTCCATGGGCGGCATGATTGCGCAGGAGTTGGCGCTGCGGCATCCCGCGCGGGTGGACAAGCTGATCCTCAACGTCACAGCCGCGCGCCCCACCCCGGTGCTCACGCGCTTTCTCGAGGCCAACATCTGGGCGATTAAGCATGGCATGCCGCCAGAGGACCGCGCATTCTGGGTGCTGCCGTGGATGGCATCTCCCGCAATCATGACGGCGCATGAGAAGGTGATGCAGACGCTGGCAGTCCGTCAGGCAAACCCGTATCCAGCGCCAGATGCCGGTCTCATCGCGCAGGCGCAGGCTATCCTCGCGCACGATGCCCTGGCACGTGTGGGGCAGATCACCGCCCCGACCCTCGTGCTTTCCGCTGCGGAAGATATTCTCACCCCTGTGGCTGGGGGACGAGTACTGGCTGAGGCTATACCGGGCTCAGAGTTCCAGGTTCTGCCCCGGGGCGCTCATGTCACGGCCGCGGAGTACCCCGCAGAGGTGAGTTCGGCAATGCTGGCGTTTCTCCTGGCGTGAGCCCGAGTTTGCCGCGAGCGATATTACCCTGCCCTCCGTGGCGGGCAACCGGTCCCTGGGAACCGGCTGACACACGGCTGCAGTTTTCCTGGGCCATGTGTGTTGTCTCAGGCGTCTCGGCGGAAGAGCGCACCGGCTATCGTACGGCCGCGGAGCGCAGCGGCGCGCTCGCGCGTGAGACCTGAAAGGCCGAGCCGTGGCGCGGGAGTGGGTGAACTGGTCCGGGAGTCTCCGCTTCACTCCGGGGCGTTTTGTCGCGCCAGAGAGCGAAGAGGCGCTGGCCGCCCTTGTTGCGCAGGCTTCCCGCGTCGGGCAAACCGTTCGTGTGGTGGGTACCGGCCATTCGTCATCCCCGCTCGTTGCCACCGCCGGGCCGCTCGTATCGCTGCGGGCGTTCCGTTCGCTGAATGCCTATGACCGGGAGCGCTGCCAGGCCACCATCGGGGCGGGTATCACGCTGCACGAGGCCGGCAAGGTGCTGCTTTCCCTTGGCATGGCCTTCGCGAACCTGGGCGACATCGACCGGCAGACCGTCGCCGGCGCGTTCAGCACCGGCACCCACGGAACCGGCCTCCGCCTGCCGCCCCTCGCGGCCCAACTCATCGGTGGCCGCCTGATCACTGGCTCAGGAGAGGTTGTGGCCTTTGATGCGCGCGATCCGGCAGTGCTCAATGCGGCGCGCGTCTCACTTGGGGCGCTCGGCATGCTCACCGAGTTGCAGCTCCAGCTCGTGCCGGCGCACAAGTTGCGCAAGCGGACGTGGTGCGCTGGCATTGGCGACTGCCTGGAGCACTTTGCCGCCCTCGCCCTGGCGCATCGCCATGTCGATTTCTACTGGTACCCGCGCTCGGATGAAGTCAAGATCCGGACCATGGACCCAGTCGATGCTGCGCCAGCCGCGTTGCCCTTCGCCCGCTTGCTGCGAGAGGATGTTGGCTGGAGTAGCGAGGTCACGCCAAACGTGCGGGAGTTGCGTTTCGAGGAGATGGAGTACGCCTTGCCGGTTGAACATGGTCCGGCGTGCTTTCGCGAAGTCCGGCAACGGATCAAGGCGCGCTGGCGTCATCTGGTCGGGTGGCGGGTGCTTTACCGCACCGCCGCGGCTGATGACGCCTTGCTGAGCCCAGCCCACGGCCGGGCGACCGCCACCATCTCGCTGCACCAGAATGCCACGTTGCCGTTTCGGGAGTTCTTTGCGGACGTCGAGCCGCTCTTGCGCACATACGGTGGCCGGCCGCACTGGGGGAAGCACCACACGCTGCGGGCTGGCGAACTGCGGCCACTGTATCCCGCGTGGGATCGCTTTCTCGAGGTCCGCCAGCAACTGGATCCCGGCGGCGTATTCCTGAACGACGCCCTGCGCGAACTCCTGGGTGTTGCCTGAGTGATTTGTGCGATGGGAGGCTGGCAAGCGTGAGACACATCGGCCACTTGCTCTGGATCATCCCCGGCGGGAACATTCCGGTCCAGAGTAATGGCCCGGAGCCGGAATTCACCAGCCGGGACGAACTGTTTATCATGAATACCGGAGATGCAGCAGCCCGGATCGCACTCACGATCTTCTACACCGACCGGGAACCGGTGGCGGGTTACGAGTTCGAGGTCGAGGCTCGCCGCGTGCGCCGGGTCCGCTGCAATGACCTGATCGACCCCGAGGCGCTGCGGCTGGGCGTTGATTACGGCGTGGTGGTGGAGGCAAGCGTCCCGGTCGTTGTCCAGTTTGAACGGGTGGATACGCGCCAGGCAGCCCTGGCCCGCTACGGTGGCCTCGCCTTGCCGGTGACGGAGTGACGTCCAGCCGGTGCGCAGGTGGTGGAATGGAGCGCGCACATAGGCGACCCGGTGTACCCGGACGCCGAAAGCGCGGTAATGCCGGGCTTCTACTGGCCTGAGGCTGGATCAGCCGCGGCCGACGCCAAAGAGGCGCAGCACGGCGCGCAGCACGCCGAAGGCCAGCACCAGGAGGCCCAGGGGCGCCAGCATGAAGGAGAGCATGACGACGGTGCCGGTCGGCTCGAGTTGCCCTACCAGCAGCAGGGCCAGGGCGATCAGCATCAGGAGGACGCCTCCCAGCATCACGGAACTCGGCGCCGCGGAGAGCACCCAGAAGGTCGTCTCCTTGTCGTCTTGCCGGGGAGTTGAGACAAGAGCAGAAGAGACCGCGGGCGCGGTCGTTGCCACCACGGTCTGCGGCGTCTCCGCCGGCAGCACGGTCCCGCAGGAACTGCAGAATCGATCCCCGGTTTCATAGGGCGCCTGACATTCCGGGCAGAGCCGTGTCACTGCCGCGTCGCTTTGTGTTGTCAGGTTCCGCTCCATCCGCCACTCCTTCTTCCCGTGCGCATGCGCCATGCTACCCGCCACAGGCAGATCATGAGATCGGCCATGCATGGTATTCCTATGCAGCGCGGCGCGCTGGCCGGCGATGACAGGACAGGAGCAACAGAAACGCTTGGCTGAGGCAGATGGCGCTCGTAACCGGGAAACGTGGGATCAGGGCACGAGCGCCGCAGGCTCCACCCTCATCTACTGCGGGCTCTGTGGCGCGCTGAACCCGGCATCCAATCACTTCTGCGCGGCCTGTGGCACCACGCTGGTCGACGCCTTCCACGCCACCGAGGGACTGCGCGTCTTCGAGCGGCCAGATCCTGCCGCCCGCCTGATCGAGATCCTGCCTTCGGGCGGCGA
>JALYWD010000673.1 GCA_030852885.1 Chloroflexota bacterium
AGAGCGCCAGCAGGAGCGGCAGCGCGCTCACCCAGAGCAGCGCGATCCACTGCGCGTCCGTGATGGCGTCCCGCGCGGTCAGGCCCAGCCCCGCCAGCAGCAGGAAGAGCATCCCTCCCACCCGCTGACGGACACCGGTCGAAAGGAGAGATACCCTGTGATTGGAATCACGTGAAGTGGGGAACGCACGTCCCGTTGGCCGCATACCAGGAGTCTACTGTGTGGCACAGCCGTTGGAGCAAGCGCGCCAGATCGGCATCGAGCGCGACGAGCTGGAAGCCTCAACCCAGGAAGAGGCTGAGGAGCTGGCCCTCATCTACCAGGCCAAGGGACTGTCACCCGAGCAGGCGCGCACTATGGCCGAGCGCTTGAGGGCCGATCCAGCCATGGCGCTCGACACCCGGACGCGGCAAGAACTGGGCATCGATCCCGAGGAACTGGGAGCTCGGCGTGGGTTGCGGCCAGTACGTCCTTTGTCCTGTTCGCGCTCGGGGCCATCATCCCGGTGGCGCCCTACTTCTTCATTTCGGGAAGGAAGCACCATCTGGCTCGTCGTCACGTACGAGGGCTGTCGGCTGCGTGAGGTTGGCGACGAAGCGGCTTAGTTTGTCAGCAACCAAGCGGATCAGGAGGGGGAGCCGAACAGATCGGCTCCCCGTTCCCATGTCGTCGCGCGGTGGCGCTCATTCCGGCGGACAGCCAGTACCGCCTGCACCATTGATGCAGTTGCCCGACGTGTTGCCACTTACCTTGCTGCCCGGATGAAGGATGACCGTGCCGCCGTTGTAAATGCCGCCAGCAATACCGGGTGTGGTGTTATTGGTGACCTCGGAGCCTGCATTGAGGGTGAGCGTCCCTGAATTCAAGATGCCAGCCGCAGCATCATTTGCTGTGTTGTATGTCACAGCAGTCCCTGCATTGAGGACGAGCGTCCCATTGTTAAAGATGCCGCCGCCAGACGTGTTGTCGTGATTGCCAGTCACGAGCACTCTGGTTAGGGTCACGGATGACTGCTCGGATGTCTCGATACCGCTGCCCGAAACCGACGCGTTCCCCCCGGTCACGGTGACGTCACGCAACTCCACGGAGAGCGATCCCAAGAACACGACCGCCTCTAAGTTCGGGACTCCCCTGCCATCAAAGATCGTTCCATTCGTCCCGGTCCCTGCGCCGATGAGCGTGAGAGGCTTCTCGATAGTGGCGACGCTCTTCCGGGTCCCGGATCGCAGGTACGTACCCGGGCAGATGGCGATGGTGTCTCCCGCACTGGCAGCGTCGATAGCCGCCTGCACGATGGTGTGCGTGCAACCCTCCGCACAGACGTCACAGTTCTGACAGGTCTGGTCAGCACAGATCTGGTTCGCGCCGCAACGGCCGGTACACGTCCCGCCACAGCCATCGTTTGCGCCGCCACACTTGCTCGTGCAGTTCGGGGTGCACGTTGGCTTCTTCTTGTGCTTGCGGTTGGTGCGACGCCGTCCCTTGCCATGCTTGTGGCGTTTCTTGCGGCGCTTACGCCGACCGGCGGCCTCCGTCTCCGCGGGATCGAGGATGTCGATCAGCCCGCCGGCCAACGAGGTCGCCGCGAGCCAACCGATGAGTCGGCGGCGCGAGTCCGTGCCTGAAACCAGACGAGCCAGATCCTCGAAACGATTGCGGTCCACGAGAGCCTCCCAAGGTGGATGGTTGACCGGATGCGATCAAAGAGGCATGGTAGGCGCCGCTCGACGGATGTGACCCCAGTCATTTCTACTGGTTTCGGCTGGGGAAGGGACGGGACGGCTGTCCGCGCTGTCCGACTGCGCGAGGTCACATTACGGACACAACACCATCCGACTCGTGGTCACGAACGAGGGATGCAGGCTGCGTGAGGTGGCCGACGAGGCAGCACTGGCGTCGGGCAAGCAGCGCAAGGTGGACGCGGTGTCCTTCGTTGCGATGCTTGATCGCGTAAAGGCGAATCTGCGAACGCTCGACTTTCACGGCAAGCGGCTGGCGCTTGAGGCACTGGCCGAGCGGGTGGTGGCCGGTAAGGATACGGCAACGTGGCGGCTGGGGGTGGGCGATCCCGTTAGAGGATGGCGAGTTTTCCGGCATTCCCTTCCCTACTTCTTCGTCGAGGGCATGACGGCGGTTATGGCCAGCATCATCCTCAGCATGATCGGGCTG
>JALYWD010000281.1 GCA_030852885.1 Chloroflexota bacterium
GTTGTTGAAGCCGGAGCGGACTGCCTCGACGAAGCTCATGATCCCCTTCTTTCAATGTGCAATACGACACGGTGCGGGTGCGCGCATCATGCCAAGGCAGAGGCCGTTCCGCAAGATGTCCCGGACCCCCGGAAGCTCCCGGTCACGGCGCCTCTGGAATCTGCGTTCAGCGCCAATCCCCCAGGCCGCCAGTCGTCTCCAGCACCGTCGGGGCATCCAGCGCCCGCGAGACAACCGTGATTGGCCCGGCCACGGGCACGAGGCCGGGCTGCAACACACGCAGGTACCAGCCCGAGCGGCCATTGGCCTCCATGCGCTTGATGACGTCGCGCCGCCCGGTGCGTATCCCGAGCTTGAAGCAGGGATGGCGCGGTTCGCTGACCTGGAGCAGGGCATCGCCCCAGGCCCAGATATCGCCGATGTGAACCGCGTCCTCCAGCCAGCCACGGGTGGTCAGGTTCTCGCCGAACCGGCCAGGACCGTACGGGGTCTCCGGAGTGAGATCCGCGTTCCAGCGCACGACGTGCTCAGAGGGATAGGCATACACCGCCTTGTCTCGCCCTCCGTGCACCCGCAGGTCTGCCTGGCGGTCGCCCTCCAGGTTCAGCCAGTCCAGGCGCAGGATCTCTTGCGTGACCGGCTGCTTGGCAATGCCGCTGGTAATCGGCTGCCCCCGGAACGTGCCGATGATCTCCGGCTCGGCCACGTTGACGGAAACCAGTTCGACTGGAGGAAGCGTGGATAACAGATCGGCAGGTGTCGCGATGTTCGTTTCCAAGAGGTGTTCTCCGCTGTGCGGGCCAGGTCGCTCATTGCAGACCGTGCATGATTCTTTCATAGGAACCCGCACGCCGGGTAGCGTGAGATGACGCCAGAGGCAGACGCGTGTGGCTCCGCTGCGCTGGCCTGGCATGATCTCCCTGCTACAGTGCGTGGGCACAGCCAGAGGCAACGATTTTAGCGCTGCCGTGGCAGCGATTTCCTGTCTTGCATCGATACAGGCAGAAGGGTAGGAACATGTCCGGGATGGATTTTCGACATTCCCGTCGGACGGTGCTGGGTGGCCTGGGCGCAGGCGTGGCCGGTCTGGCGCTGGGGCGCGGTGCTGCGGCGCAAACGGCGACACCGGAGGCAGCCGCTTCGCCGGAGCCGCTGCCGCCGATCACGGCTACGCCGGATGACATCGCCGCCATCCTGGATGAGGCGATGGCGAAGTACCACATGAAGTCCGGCATCGCGCGGGTGGTGGTCGATGGCCGGGAGCTGGCAACGGTCGCGCGCGGCGAGAGCATGAACGGCGTGCCAGCGACGGCCGAGATGCACTTCCGCAACGGCGCGGTCGCCATCTCCTACATCTCGACCGCGTTGCTGGTGCTGGTGGACCGGGGTGTGGTGACGCTGGAGGATACGCTCGGGACGTGGCTGCCCGATCTGCCGGAGGCCGGCAAGGTCACGCTGAAGATGCTGGCGAACCTCACCGCTGGCTACACGGACTACGTCAACACGCCCGGCTTTGTGGAATCGAACTACCTCAATGCGTTCCGGAGCTGGACGCCGGAAGAGATTATCGAGGTTAGCCTGAAGAATGGCCGCGCCTTCGCGCCAGGAGAGAACTGGGCCTACTCCCACACGGATTACGTGATCCTGGGCCTGGCGCTGGAGAAGATCAGCGGCAAGCCCCTGGCCGATCTGCTGCGGGAACTGGTGCTCGACCCGCTGGGCCTCGTCAACACCGCCAGTTGGGACACGCCGTACATCCCGCCGCCGGTGCTGCACGCCTACTCCTCCGAGCGCAAGGCGACCCTGCAGATTCCGGACAACGTGCCGTTCTTCGAAGAGGCCACGTTCTGGGACCCCTCGTGGACCATTGCCCACGGCGCCATCCAGACGACCAACATCTATGACATGACCGCCTCGGCCATTGGCATCGGGGAGGGTGTGCTGCTCAGCCCGGCCTCCTACGCGGCGCAGATGTCGCGCGAGTTGGTCGGGTTTGGCCACAAGGAAGAAGGGTGCGCCACCTGCATGGCATTGACGGAGCGCGCCACCTACGGCCTCGGTATCTGGCTGGTGGGTGGCTGGCAACTGCAGAACCCGCTCTTCGCGGGGTTCGGCTCGACCATGGCGTACCTGCCCTCCCGCAAGGTGGGCATCGCCGCGATCATGACCCCGTCCCCGGAGGCCTTTGACGACAAGGGGAACTATCTCATCTTCAATCCGAGCCAGAACCTGGTCAGCAACATCGCGGCCGCGCTGACACCAGAGTCGCCGATCCCGGTGTAGTCAGCGTCGCCAGGGGTACGGGCCGGAGGCGAAACCCCCGGCCCGTTCGCTGCGTCAGGGTATGTAGGCGCGACGTTGATCACAACGGGCGCACCTGCGTTACCTTCACTCATGCCCCTAGGCGCTGGAGACCATTCGTGACTGCCGCGTTCCCCTTCTCTCGTCCCTCTCGCCGCCAGGTGCTGCGCGGTTTCCTGGGCCTGGCCGCTGCCGGCCCGCTGCTGACCCGCCCCTCCACCACGTCCGCCCAGGGCGTCACCCTGCCGGATGGCCGCTACTACGATGCCTATGTCCCGGCGGCCAGCAAGGAGAACCAGTTCTATCACTACACCTGCGAGTTCGATGCTGCCTGGGTGGTGCTGGCCACCTTTGGCTATGACGTCGGCTTCGACGAGCAAATCGGCATCGTCGGGCACGACACGTCCATCGAGCCGTGGTACGAGATGGGGCCGAATGGGTGGGTCATCTACGGCGGGGATATCCTCACCCAGTTTTCCGGGGATTACTACGAGAACCTGCTGGCTCGCACCACGGGCCAGGCCATGATGCCGATTTTTCAGCAGTACAACCTGCCGGCGAGCCATGTGCGGGACCGGCAGGGAATCCAGGACACGCTCGACCAGGGCGGCCTGGTCTGGATGAAGGCCACGGCGGATTTCCTGCAGTGGGAGCCCACCACCTGGATCACGCCGGAAGGCGTGGAACTGCCGACCGTGCTCGGGAACGACCACGCCGTGGTGGTGATGGGCTACAACGACCTGGGTGTGGTGATCCGGGATGTGCTGGGCCCGACCAGCTCCAACTGGGAGCGCCTCTACGAGTACGACATCCCCTGGGAGACCTTTATGGGCGTCTTCGGCGCCCAGGATAGCGACGGCATCGGGGTGTTGCCTCCGGGCACAGGGAGCAAGCCCGCTGGGCGCGTGGTGGAGCCTGCACCGGCTGGATAAGCCACGAAAACGAGGTACATCCGCGACAGCCCATGACTTTTGGGCCATTTCCGAAGAAACCGCTTGTGACGGCGAGGCGTTAACCTCAGTAGGGATGGTGTGTCTGCCCACAGCGGGCATGTCACGGTGTTCAACTACATGCACTTGCGCCTGCTACCGCTCGCGGGCGCAATCCTGTCCAGAGACCCGCAGGACGGCCCGCACCGTCTGTGGACAGATTGGGAAGGGATGGAGCGATGCGCCGCGTCGCAGTGGTGTTTGCCAGCCTCATGCTGGTTTTTGGCATGCTGGCCATAGTCAGCCCGGCGGTCACCGTTCACGCTCAGGACAGTGGCTACGCTCCGGACGACCAGGAGATGGCCTTTCTCGACCTGATCAATGGCTATCGTGCCAGCCTTGGCCTGGGCGCCCTCTCGCTGAACTATCAGCTTGGCGCGGCCGCGGATTACCACAGCTACGACATGGCCACGAACAACTATTTCGATCACTACCTCTTTGATGGAACCGATCCCGCCACCAACATGCGCAACTTTGGCTTCTCGGGCTCAACCACGGGCGAGAACATTGCCGCTGGCATGGCCAGCGCGCAGGAAGTGATGATCGCTTGGCAGAACAGCCCGGAGCATGACGCCGGTATGCGCAACCCGAACTTCACCGAGATCGGCATTGGCCGTGTCTACGGAGAGGGTTCCTACTACGGCTGGTACTGGACCACGGATTTCGGTGGCGGTGGCGGCGCTCCGGTGGAGGCGGCTCCCGTTGAGTTGGCTGCCGTCGATCAAGCGCCGGTTGATGCAGTCCCGGTGGACGCGGCCCCGGTCGAGACCCTGAACACGGAGCCAGCCCCGCTGATTGACCCGAACTCGGCGGAAGTCTCCGGGAATGGCGACCTGGATGGCAGCACCACCACCTGGCAAGAGCCGGGCAGCGTGACCACCAATGGCAACGTCGTGGAGCTCCCGCAGAACGCGGTGGACGCCGACGGCAGCGCCGCGCGGGCTACGGGCAGCAACCCGGTGGCGGACGGTACTGGCGAAACCGTAATCTACGGCGATATCAACACCGGTGGCGTGCAGGGCGAGTCGATTGTCTACGAAGCGCCGTCCCTGAACGTGACGGGTGGCCCAGCCCCGGTGGCGGAGCCGGTCTACACGGAAACCACGTATGTGGAGCCGGCGTACACCGAGCCGGTCTACACCGCGCCAGTGACCACGACCGACCAGACCATGAGCGAAACCACGACAACCAACATCAGCATGGATGATGGCAACGGCCGCGCCATCGGAGGCTGACCCTCTCACGACGGGATGCAAATGGCTCACGGGAGCGGTCACCTGACCGCTCCCGTTCTTGTTGTGGAGCATACCGATGACGGACAGCGAGATGCCGGATTACGTCGCGCAGAACCGGGCCGCCTGGGATGGCTTCGCCCCCGATTACGTGGTGGCTGGCCGCCGCGGATGGGACCTGGAGACCCCAACCTGGGGCATCTTCAGCGTGCCCGAGACCGAGCTGCACATGCTACCGGGCGATCTGGCGGGGAAGGACACCATTGAGCTTGGCTGCGGGACGGGCTATGTCTCGGCGTGGCTGGCGCGGCGTGGCGCGCGCCCGGTGGGTATCGATAACTCCCCGCAGCAACTGGAGACAGCACGGGAACTCCAGGCTGAGTTCGGGATCGCGTTTCCTCTGCACCTCGGGAACGCCGAGGCCACGCCGTTCCCGGATGCCAGCTTCGACTTCGCCATCAGCGAGTACGGCGCGGCCATCTGGTGTGACCCGTACAAGTGGATTCCGGAGGCGGCGCGCCTGCTGCGCCCCGGTGGGCGGCTGCACTTCCTGGGCAACGCGCTGCTGGTGATGCTGACTACCCCGCCCGATGCTGACGACATCACGCCGGCCAGCGAGTGCCTGGAACGCCCACTCTTCGGGATGCACCGCTTCGACTGGCCGGACGGCTCAGTGGAGTTCCACCTTCCGCACGGTGAGATGATCCGCCTGCTGCGCCAGAGCGGCTTCGAGATCGAAGACTTCATCGAGGTCCAGATCCCCGAAGGCGCAACCACCACCTACGAGTTCGTCACCCCTGAGTGGGCGCGCAAGTGGCCGTGCGAAGAAATCTGGAAGGTGCGGAAGGTGTAGCTCCGGCGCCTGCGGGGCAATACACCTGGCCGGCAATGACATTGCCAGAATCCAGATCGATCAATTCAAATGTTGTCTGCCGGGTCATTCCCCTGGCGGCTCCGTTGTCTTTCAGCAGAGCTCCCCTACGCATCGAGGTACAGGCAGAAGATATGGCCATCCGGATCAAGGTGGACACGTACCTTCTCCTGGGGCTGATACCCGGCCATACGCGCCCCACAGTCCTCAGCGTGGGCATATGCCGCTTCCAGATCATCGACCTCGATATCCAGGTGCTCCATGATGATCTGCTCCCCGGCCGCGACGGCCAGACCGGCGGGGTGTAGACATCCTCGATGTGGAACGCCAGCTCACCCCACCAGCCGGGTTGAGCAGGGTCACCCAGCCCGGCTCCTCAGTGCCGATCTCCCACCCCAGGAGCCGGGCGTAGAAGCGGGCCAGCGCTGCTGGATCGGGCGAGCTGATGGTGAGCGTCGTAAGGGTCAGGTTGCCGGGTGTCGCCATGATTGCGCCTCCCTGGCAGGCGTCAGGAAGACCCGGTGGGGAGCCGGGTGTCTGTGGCGTCTTCCTGTAATTTGATCAGGACATCCAGGGAATCCAGGAGTTGTACGCCGGACACCGCACCGCTGACATCCGGTTCTGGCTCATGCCAGGACTCGACTTCCAGCCCCTCGTTCCGCAGATCCCCGAGCAGTAATTCGTACTGCCGGACCTCTTCATCGGTGGCGATCAGCGGTGCGCCGCCCTCCAGGCTCGCCTGCCGCTCCTGCAAGCCCGACCGCAAATCTTCCATACGGCGAAACATCACCTGCACGCGGGGTGGCGCCGCAATACTGGCTTCTACATCAGTCATCGTGTTCTCTCTCCTCGCGTATCGAGATGTGCGCACGATCACCAGGCGGGAATCTCGCGATCGTCAATGGTGGTTCCCGAACCCGGGAGTTGGCGAACGTGAAAGTGGAGCCGTCTCACAGGCGGCCTCATCTGAGGACGCAAGATGCAAACCAATGCGTGTCGCCATGTTCAGGGCGGAACGCCGCGCTGGAGATGAACGGTTTCCATTCCAGTGGCAGGGGACCATGACCGCGTGCGCCGCTCTACGGCTGGGCCAGATTTTGCATAGGCAACCGTGATTGCTATTCGGCGCCGTGAATCTGGAGCAG
>JALYWD010000646.1 GCA_030852885.1 Chloroflexota bacterium
TACTACCAGGCACGCGATTGCGAGCTGCGCCCGCGTGGCCCACGTCGTGCAGGGCCACCCATCATGATCGGGACAACCGGCGCGCGCATGTTGCGCCTGACGGCGGAGTATGCGGACATCTGGAACGCCTGGGCGCTCAACACGCCCGAGGAGGTCACGGCGGCGCAGGAGAAGGTGGACGCGGCCTGCCGGGAGATGGGCCGGGAGCCAGCCACCCTGCAGCGGAGCTGCTCCATCCTGGTCGATCTGCCGGGCCGGGCTGGCCGGCCGCGAGAGGACGGGGCGGTCCTGATTGGCAACCCGGAAACGCTCGCCAACTCCCTGCGGCGCCATGCTGAATTGGGAATCTCGCACGTCCAGGTGGTGCTGGACCCGAACAACCTGTCGGGGATCGAGAAATTCGCCCTGGTCCTGGAGCATCTCGACGGAGGAAGCTGACGCACGATGGCCAAAGACCGCACGTACGCGTTGGGAATCGACTTTGGTGGCACCAAGCTCCTGGGCGCGGTCGTGGACCTGCAGTCCGGGAAGGTGATTGCGGAGGCCAAGAAGCGCTCATCCGCCTCAGATAGCCAGAAAGCGGTGCTGGATCGTCTCAACACCGTCGCTGAGGCCGCACTGGATGCGGCGAAGATCAAGCCGAAGCAGATTGCGGGCATTGGCGTTGGGGCGGCCGGGCAGGTGGACGCCGCAGCCGGCGTCCTGCTGGGTACGCCAAACCTCAGCCAGGCGGTCATCAACCTCCCCATCGTCGAATCCCTCACCAAGAAGTTCGGCGTGCCGGTGGCGCTACGCAACGACGTGCAGGTGGCTGCCACCGGCGAGCTGGCCTTTGGCGCCGGCAAGGGGGTGGACAACTTCATCTGCTGCTTTGTCGGCACGGGCGTGGGCGGGGCGGTCGTCCAGCACGGCAAGCTCGTTACTGGAGCCAACGGCAGCGCCGGCGAGATCGGACACTTGATCGTGATGGCTGGCGGGCGCCTCTGCGGCTGTGGGGGCCGTGGCCACCTGGAAGCCTATTCCTCCCGCACGGCCATCACGCTCAGCCTGATGGGCGATCTCAAGCGGGGCCGGGACTCGATCCTGACGGACCTCGCGCCCGATCTTTCGACGGCGGCCATGTGGCCAGAGAGTGGGGCCGTGCGTTCTGGCATCCTGCAGGCAGCGGTGGAGCAGGGAGACCAACTCGTCATTGAGACGCTGAACGAGGCGGGGCGCTACCTGGGGTATGGCCTGGCGTCGGCGATCAACCTGCTGAATCCCCAGCGCGTCGTGCTCGGCGGCGGGGTGATCGAGTCGTGCGGGCTGGTGTACGACGTGGCGGTGGACTACGCAAAGCGAGAATCGCTGGCCGCGGCCATCACGGGCACGGAGTTCACTCGGGCCCAACTCGGTGACTATGCCGGGGTGGTTGGCGCAGCGCTCCTGGGATCGCGCGCCTGAACGACGCGGGCAAATGCCGCCGTGATAAACTTCCGCGCGTGAAAAGCGCGTGATTGAGCGTGATCTGCCGCACGGATACGGGCGATGGTGCTCGGTAATTTGCGGAATAGTGCACCGGTTCGGGATTAAGTGAGCTCGTAGCGGCAGGATTGCATGGCGAATGAAACAGGGCGGGTTGCATCCCTTGTTACCCGTCATGCACTACCCACCACGAGATTCATTCGAATGTTCAGGGGGATTCATGCACTCAAATGACATAGTCTCAGCATCAATGTCTTCTTCTCCTCAACGTTCGCAAAACGGTCAGAATCCAGCACGCGGGGAAGTGGCCGCGTTCGTTGATTTCGAGAATATTCGGTACTCCAGCATCAACTCCTTCGGGCTCGAGCCTGATCCGCTGGCCTGGCGGGACAAGGCGCTCAAGTACGGCCTGATGGCCGTCGCCCGGGCCTACGCGGATTTTGATCAGCATCCGCCGCCGGTGCGCATGCGCCTTGATGTGGCGGGGTTTGAGGCCCAGCACTACCCGGCCAAGCGCACCTCCGACGGAGCGGGCCGCGAGAAGATCCAGTCTCGCGCCGATCTCAACTTTGTCATCGATGTCATCAACACGGCGCTGACGCGCCCGGACATTGAGACATTCCTGCTCTTCACCGGGGATAAGGATTTCATCCGCCTGGTGACCACGCTGCGCAATCGCCTCGGCAAGAAGGTCGTCATCTGCGGTGTGCCCGGTTCGGTCAGTCCGGACCTTGTGGTGGCCGCCGGCGCGGAGGACATGCTGACCTTCCAGCAGTCAGCGGATGTCGATCGCCAGTTCATCCAGGCCATCGACAA
>JALYWD010000652.1 GCA_030852885.1 Chloroflexota bacterium
TATGGGGCGCCGTCTTCGCGGCCAGCTACGGGTTCGTCTCCAGCTACGTCATGTTCATCGTGGTCGCGGCGTTAGCCGGGATCGGGAGTGGCGCGTTCCACCCACTGGGAGCTTCCAACGCGGCGGCTGTCTCGCGGGATGACCAGCGGAACGCGGCCATGAGTTGGTACACGGTTGCTGGCGCTGCCGGGTACGGGATAGGACCCTTGCTGGGGTCCGTGCTGATGAGCGTCTTCGGGCGGATGGGCACCCTGGGATTGCTGATTCCCGGATTCACCGCCGCTGCCCTGATCTGGCCGCAGATGCGCATGGTGGAGCGCGCGCGCGAGGCACGGGCCCAGGCCATGAAGGCCATGCGGGCGCGGCCGGAATGGCGCGCGCTGGTGCGGGTGATCCTGGTCACCATGACGCGCTCCTGGGTCTTCCTCTCCGTCTTGCAGTTGAGCGCGACCTGGTACAGCGAACTCGGCTTCGGGCAGGAGGTCTACGCCCCGCTTACCTCCATCATCATCTTCGCCGGGGCCGCCGGCACCCTCTTTGGCGGCCTGATGGCGGACCGCCTGGGTCAGCGCCGGATGATCATCAGCACACTCCTGCTCACGATCCCCTGGTTGTTGCTGTACGCCGCGTTCCCGGGGCCGCAGGGCCTCCTGCTGGCAGCCCTGTTTGGCTTCTTCTGTGATGCTTCCATCTCCATCACGCTCGTCATGGCGCAAGGGCTGATGCCGGGGCGGGTGGGGGTGGCCTCTGGCGTCATCCTGGGCCTCGGGTTCGTGACGGGCGGCATCGGCGTGCCGGTCACCGGCTGGCTGGCGGATCAGTACGGGATGCAGATCGCGCTCTCCAGCCTGGCCATCCTGCTGGTGGCTGGCTCCCTGATGGCCCTGACCCTCCCCGAGAAGCGAGAGGTGGCTCAGGAGATGGCGGAGATTCGGCAGGAAGAGGCGCTCCTGAGCGGCGAGACAGCAGCCACGCGCGGGGCGGGCCGCTAACACCGATGCGCTTTGGGCGGGTGGAGGGCGTGGTTACGCCAGAGGAAGATGGCCGGCTGCACCTGGTGGTCTGGCTGGAGACCGGGCCGCGCGTGGAGACCGTGCGGGATGAGGTGCTTTCCCCGCTGCGGCCGCTGGCGACCTTCGCGGACCTCGTCTGGCACGCGGACCAGTGGACGCAGGAAACGATCGGCATCACCCTGGCGGAGCAGGGCTGGGAGGCGATCGGGGCGGGTGATCTGCCGGACGAGGAAGCCGGCGCACAGTTGGCCCGCTCCGCGCCGTACGCCGTCCGCAACCTGACCTGGTCATGAGGGAACTGCCTCCGGGAGAGCCCTTGCCCTCTCCCGAAGAGCCCTCACCCCCGAACACGGGACGGCCCTCACCCCCAACCCCTCTCCCGCGCATCGGGAGAGGGGAGACGGACGGTGAACTGCCGGGTCACGGTCCGGTTTCCTTCACTGAAGCTGCCCCAGACCAACCCACCGCATCTGGGGCCGAGAGCCCCTCTCCCGCGTACCGGGAGAGGGGTTGGGGTGAAGGCTCTTCCCCAGAGCCCAGCCTGTCTCTGCAGTCCCGTCCTGTGCCAGACGAGGGCACGCCAGGCGGGGGCCGTCGCCATATCCTCCTCGCCCTCCTCGCGCTGCAAGCCGTGCTCATCGTGGCGGGGTTGCTGCTCTGGTACCGCACACCCACGGCCCCGGCGCTGCCGCCGCTGCCGGGCCAGCCCGCGCCGCGTATCAACGGCGGCGCGACCTATGAGAGTGCGCTGCCCATCGCCCAGGGGCAGGCCGATGCCTGGCTGCCAGATGCACGGCTGCTCAACGCCGCCATGCAGGTCGATTGGGACTGGACGGTGCCGGACTCGCCGGTGACCACCCTGCCGCCGACCGGTTGGCTGACCTACACCTTCATCGCGCCGTGGCAGCCGTGGGGCAAACCACCGGGCGCGGCTTCGCTCGATGTCATCATCGACCGTCTCAGTGGCGAGGTGGTGCGGCAGGACACGCTGGGCTGGGCCACCGCGCCGGAATGGCGAGAGCCGCCGCCTCCAGCCGCGATCAATTCAACGCAGGCCACGTTGCGTGCGGAGGCGGCGGGCGGCACGGCGTTCCGGCGTGGCTGCCCGGACTTGCGTCACCTCTCCCGCACCTTCCCCGTGGCCGCGGAGCGCACGCAGTGGCCGCAGCATTGGGTCATCATCTACGAAGATACGCGCGTGCGTGAGCAGCAGGGGCTGCTGGTGCGCATCGATGCCGCAACGGGTGAGGTCCTGGAGACGCACCAGGACGCCCCTGATTGTCCTGAGGCTCCGTAACGCGAGTGATGCAACGGGGAGACAGCCCATGACTGCCAGTAGTGCCGCCATCAGTGAGACCCGGCAAATCGGCGACGCAACCATCACCGTCATCGCCGATGGCGAGATGCTCTGGGAGCCGCGTTTCCCCGTGCCGGAAGCCGAATGGCGGGCCGCGCTGCCACATGCGGACGAGCAGGGGCGCATCTGGATCGGGCTGAACGTGGTGCTGGTGCGGCTGGGCGAGGCTCTGGTGGTCATCGATCCGGGGTGTGATGCGCCGGATTCAGCGTGGCAGGGCACGCTGCCGCAGGTTTGGCCCAACTGGCCGATCCGGCGCACGGCCGGGCTGGATGCCGCGCTGGCCGAGTTGAGCATTGACCCCGCCGAGGTCACCCACGTGGTGATTACCCATCCCCACGGGGACCACTATCCCGG
>JALYWD010000679.1 GCA_030852885.1 Chloroflexota bacterium
ATTCAGCCATGGTCGACCTACGCCCTGACCCAGCAAATGGGGCGGAGCCTGCGCCATCTCTGGCCGCGGGCGGAGAGCAATGTCTACGCGGAGCCCAAGCGCCTGGTTGCGGCTGGACTGGCCACAGCCACGGTGGAGCAAACCGGCAGGCGCGAGCGCACGGTCTACACCATTACGCCAGCAGGCCGCGCGGCACTACAGCACTGGCTGGGGCAAGGCAGTAGTGCGTCACGATTTGAATCTGAAGCACTCCTGAAGGTGCTCTTTGCCCCCGAGGGGTCACGCGAGGACTTGCTCCGCAACTTGCAGGCGGTGCGCGACGAGGCGCGCGAAACGCTGGCCTTTTGTGACGTGCTGGCCGCGGACTACCTGCAGGGAATCTCACCCTTCCAGGAGCGGGCGCACCTGAACGTGCTGATCTTCCGGTGGATCCGGGATCACGCAGCGATGCAAGAGGAATGGGCAACCTGGGCGCTGGCGGAAGTGGCAACGTGGCCTGAATCTGGCACGCCGGATGAGCAGGCGACGCGAGCGCAGTTCCGGGCGACGCTTGACGGCCGGCACTGACCATGACCGACTGCACTGGCTACTGGCAGACCCATTCCCGGCGGCGGCCCACCGACCACATCCAGGCGGCAGCGTTGGCGCTGGCGCGGGGATCGAAGATGTCGTATTCGGCGTAGGGTGTGCTGAGCCAGGTCCCCGGCTTGAACTGGAAGAGACCATAGGAGCCGCCGTAGGGATTAACGGCGGAGGGGATCATGTTGGACTCGCAGCGGGCCACGCGCAGCATGTCTTCACGCGGCTGGCCATACTGGTCCGCCGCCGCGTAGATGATCTCCTTCAGGTCGCCACGGCTCCAGGACCCGTCCTGGCGATCCTTGCCGCTCGTGCCGGTCGGGATCATGATCAGGTGGCGCCCCAGCACCCATCCCATCTGCCCTTCCCAGATGACCTCCACCCAGCCGTCCTGCTGCTCGCCAGTGGGGGCAATTGCCTGCGTGCGTGGCAGCGTGCCCAGGACCGGCGCGTCCTCCCCAGGGGCCTCGCGCAGGTTCAGATCGGTGGCGGTGACGATGCGTAGCGCGGCATTCGATTGTCGCTGCTCCTTGCGCCGCTTGCGCCGGGTTTCCTTGCTGGGCCGTGACTGCTTCTTCTTGTGGCTGGCCGCGCGCTGCTCAAGCGCGACGCTGTCCGGTGCGTCGCCATTCTCTACGTCAGTTACGGCTGCGGATGAGGCGTCGTCCTCGTCCTGCAGGATCACGGTCGCGACGTCGCCACTGCGCAGGTAGCCCTGCAGCGCCCCATGTTGTGTGTGGTACCAGCCATCTTCAGGGACACCTTGCAGGTACACGGTGGCGCCGGCGGGGAGCCGCAGCAAGGGATCACTGCGCAGCCTCGGTTCTGATCGCAATCGTGTCTCGAGGATCGTTTGCGCGGGCTGGGGGAGATCGCGGGATGCAGCGGGCAGCACGGCGAGAGCGACATCGCCGCCGAGCACCATCCCCAGTAGCAGCGTCAGGACCCCGCGCGTGCAGTTGCCTGGCTTGCTCGATGCCATGTCTCATCCATGCCGCGGTACGGGGCGAATTGCAGCTCCTCCGGGCAGCGAGGATACCACTCGTCTGGCAACAAAAAGCGGCTGGGTGGGAAGTCCTCCCGCCCAGCCGCTCCCGGTGCGTCTGCTACTGGCAGACCCAACTGCTCTTTTGCCCTTCCGACCACATCCAGGCCGCCGCGTTGGCATTGGCCCAGGCGTCGGTGATCTCGTATTGACCATAAGGGGTATTGGCAAAGGTGGAGGGAACGAACTGGAAGAGGCCGTAGTAGGTGCCGCCACCGCCGACGGCATAGGGATCCAGGCCAGACTCACAGCGCGCGACGCGCACCATGTCGTCAGGTGACTGCCCATAGTTCAGGGCCGCTTCGTTGATGATATCGAGGACTTGCTGCTCACTGTAACCAGCGCCACCGGGGCCATAGGTGCCGCCGGTAACGGGTTCCGCCGCTGTCGCCGCCTCTGGCGCGGGCGCGGCATCTACCGGCGCGCCAATGTCCGAGTACACGGGGTCGGCGCTGACGGTCTCCACGCCGCCGTTGCCCATTTCGCGGGTCTTGCCGTCATGATTCCCGCCGCCGCCGCCATTGCCGCCACCGTTTCCGCCGCCACCATTGCCACCGCCGGTGACCTCTACGAGGCCGGTGGCGGTCCAGCCGCCGACGCCGTTATAGGAAACGGGGTAGTAGCCATCGACTGGTTCGCCGTCAACGCTCAGGGCTGAGCCCGCGGGAGCGACGGTGAGGATGCCGTACTGGCCGCCGGGGCCATCGAGGATCAGAGTGTCGCCAACCGCTACGCCGTCATCGGCCAGGGCGACTCCGGCGGGGAGGAGAAACGCGGCGCTGAAGGCCGAGGCCAGCAACGACAGCGCAAGAAAACCGGCAGCCAGGGATCGGCCGCCACGGGCATACGGGGTAGACATGGTGATTTCTTCCCTCATCGCGCACTCCCCGGCCCGGCGATTTGCCATACGCAGCCAACGCATGACAGCCTGCGGCCGACCAGTGAGCGGTGTAGTCCGTCTGGAACGCCCATCCGCGTCCAGCCGTTGTGACGATGCCCAAGACATCGCCTCCCGCTCCGCAAGACGCATCCCGCGCGTCCTGGGGGCGACATCCGGACACAGCCACCAGACAGGGGCCCATGCACGAATGCGCAATGCGGGTAGCCCGGGTTCCCGTCCCGGACCTGCCTGAATGAACGTGCGAACAACGCAATCGGATTCATTGCGCGTTCCAGACTGTCACGATATCCGTGCAGTGTGTGCCGCACGCTACTCCAATCGCATGTCTTGCAATTCTTGATCTATTACTGCACAATGCGCGCACAACGAAAGACGGTAACCGCTCATCCAGAGGGGCAGAGGGATCGGCCCGATGAAGCCCCAGCAACCTCCCGGACTTTTCGGGCTGGTGCTAAGTCCGACAGCTCGCGGCTGGAAGATGAGGGTCACGCGATTCGCATGGCTTGACTGCCCTGCACTGATGCGACCCCATCCGGCTCTGGATGGGGCTTTTTGTTGAAGAGCATGAGGGGGCGCGTGGCGGAAGTCGTTTCCATCCAGGGAGTCGGTCGGGCGTTTGCCTCCCGGCAAAGCTCCCAGCAAATCCTGCGCAACATTGACCTCGTCACCGGGCGGGGCGAATTCGTGGCCGTCCTGGGCGCGAGCGGATGCGGCAAGAGCACGCTGCTGCGCCTGGTGGCCGGTCTGGACACGCCAACCGCCGGCTCGATCCGCATTGGTGACCAGCAGGTCACGGATTGTGATCCGCGCTGCGCCGTGGTTTTCCAGGAGCCGCGTCTGCTGCCGTGGAAGAACGTCGAGCAGAATGTGGCGCTGGGGGCGCGCGGCGTTCGTGATGCGGAAAGCCCGGCCAGCATGCTGGCGCGGGTGGGACTGGCTGGCAACGAGCATGCCTGGCCGCATCAGCTCTCTGGCGGCATGGCGCAGCGCGTGGCGCTGGCCCGCGCGTTTGTGCGCAAACCCGCTGTGCTGCTCCTGGATGAGCCCTTTGCCGCGCTGGATGCGTTCACGCGCCTGCAAATGGGCGACCTGTTGCGAGAAACCTGTAAGGACCGCTCGCGCACCGTGCTCCTGGTGACGCACGACGTGGACGAGGCGCTGCGCCTGGCGGACCGCGTGGTGCTGCTGGGTGGGCGGCCAGCGGGGATCATCGCGGAGTTCACGGTGACCGGCGCTGATCCGGCCCAATTGCGCTCAAGCATTCTCGGTCATTTCGGTTTGCAGACAGCCGCCTGACGCTGGCCTGCGTGACGTGCGTTTTGAAAGGACGATCTCAATGACGATTTCTCGACGCGATGCCCTGCGTGGGCTGGCCGCCCTCGGCGCCGTTGGCTTCGCTGGAACCCGGCGCTTGCCGGTCAATGCGCAGGAGAACCCGGCCACCGTCCGTGTGGACTACGCCTACTACAACCCGAGCAGCCTGGTGCTGAAGAAGTTCGGGTGGCTGGAAGAGGCACTGCAGGAGCAGGGGATCGGCGTGGAGTGGGTGCTCAGCGCCGGCAGTAACAAGGCGAACGAGTACCTGCGCGCCGAGGCAGTCGACTTTGGCTCGACGGCCGGCTCTGCCGCACTGCTGGCTCGTGCCAACGGCTCGCCGATCAAGACCGTCTATCTGTACTCGAAGCCGGAGTGGTCAGCGATGGTCGTTGGGAAGGATTCGCCGCTGACGGAGGTGAGCGAACTGAAGGGGAAGAAGGTCGCCGCCACCAAGGGCACCGACCCCTACTTCTTCCTCCTCCGCTCGCTGGATGCGGCTGGACTGACGGGGAGCGATGTCGAGGTCATCAACCTGCAGCACGCCGATGGCCGCATCGCGCTGGAGCGGGGCGAGGTGGACGCCTGGTCCGGGCTTGATCCACACATGGCCGCCAGCGAGCTGGATGCTGGTTCCAGGCTGATTTACCGCAATATCGATTTCAACACGTACGGCTTCCTGAATGGCCGCGAGGACTTCATCACCCAGTACCCGGAACTGACGGCAACCGTGATCGAGCAGTACGAGCGCGCCCGCCAGTGGATTCTGGAGAACCCGGAAGAGGCCGCGCAGATCCTGGCCGACGAGTCCAAGATGACGCTTGACGTGGCAACGAAGGTGCTGACCGAGCGCACGGTGCTTGATCTTGACACGGTGCCGGGCCAGACGCAGATCGATGTCCTGACCGCCGTGATCCCGATCATGGTCAACGAGAACCAGGTCAAGCCAGATACCGATCTGCCGGCTGTGCTGGCGGAACTGCTGGCGCCGGAGATCGCCGCCGGTGTCGTGAGCGCGGCGCCAGCGGCAACGCCTACCGCCTGATCGCATCAACCCGCGGGAGTCCCTGGCACGGGGCTCCCGCTCTCGTTCATGGAGTTCCCGGAGTAGATGCTGATGGTCACCATGGATCCCGCACTCGAACAGCGTCGCAGCCGGATTGCGGAGCGCGTGGCTGCGCCGCGCCGCTTCGCCGCCTCTCTGCCGCGTCTGAGTATGTTGCGGGGCCTGGTTGTGCCGCTGCTGATCCTGGTCGCCTGGCAGATTACGGTGAACCGGGAGGTCTACTCCCGGGGGCAACTTCCCGCACCGCTCGATGTTCTCCTGGCAGGGCAGGAACTGCAGAATATCGGCATCCTGATCCCGAACGTGATCGCCAGTTTGCAGCGTGTTGCTATCGGATGGGGGGTGGGGGCGCTCGTCGCTATCGCCCTCGGACTGCTGATCGGGTTCTCGCGCACGGTCGAGGATTACCTGGCCCCAACCATTCAGGCCATGCGCGCCGTGCCCTCGCTGGCGTGGGTGCCACTGTTCGTGCTCTGGCTGGGGATCGGGGAGACGCCGAAGCTGCTGCTCATCGCCGTCGGCGCATTCTTTCCGGTTTACACGAACGTTGTCGCTGGCGTGCGGCAGATCGACCGCAAGCTGGTGGAAGTGGGGCGAGCCTACGGCCTGCGCGGCTGGAGCCTGACGCAGGAGATCCTCTTCCCGGCGGCGCTGCCTGCACTTTTCACTGGCCTGCGACTGGGCCTGGCGCAAGCGTGGCTCTTCCTGGTGGCGGCGGAACTGATTGCGGCCTCGCGCGGGCTGGGCTTCCTGCTGATTGATGCCCAGAACACCGGGCGGGCGGACATCATCCTGCTCAGCATCGCCATGCTCGCCATCATCGGTAAGGTCACGGACTGGCTGCTGCAGCGCGGTGAGCACCGCTTCCTGCGCTGGGCGGATACGTTCGCGGGGGCGAAGTAGGCAGAAGGGCACTACTCCCCGGCGCCTCTCCCCTCCCTGCCGCGCGGTGAGGAGCCCTCACCCGAAACCCCTCTCCCGCGCACCGGGAGAGGGGCTTGGGGTGGCTGGTGCAGGTAAGTGTGCCAACTGTGCCAAGAATGCCAACTTTGGCGGGTGCGGAGATTTGGCATAGGAGTGTGGGCTACGACGATAGCGACAGATGCCGGTCCCACACCATGGTCACGTCGCCTTGAGACGCCGCCCGCCTACGTGTGTCGTCCCGAGCCAAACGTCGTGACGGGAGACTCTACTGGCACGTACCGTACGGTCCGAAGATGTCACTTCCGGCAACGACGCACGTTCCTGTGCAGCAGTCGTCGCTGGTTCCAGGAGCCCGGCAGCCTCCGCCCAGCGGTGCGGCACAGCCCGTACCGTTGCCACAGCAGATGCGCTGCTGACCCGCGAGGTTGCCGTTCTGGGGCTGACAGCAGAACTGGCCTCCACCGCAGACCCGGTCGTCCGGGCAGCACTCTCCGTTGATGGCCTGGTGACCAACGCCACACGAGTGGCAGTGATTGTCCGCAGCGCAGATGTCGTTGCTGAGCGTGCAGCCGCCGCAATCGACACCTCGTCCGCAGTTGTTGTTGACGAAGCCGCAGAAGGGCTCGCCCTGGGTCGGGAAGCAGGTCGCGTTCCTGGGTTCAGGCTGGCAGCAGGTGCGGACGCCTTGTGACGTCACGCAGGGATTCTCGCCAGGGCAATCGGCGTCGCTGCAACAAACGCCAGCGACGCAGCCATTCCCACAGGGAAACTCGCCAGATGGACAGGGGAGGCGGCATTGGCCCTGATGACAGATCTTGCCGGCCTGGCAGGTCCCACACTGGACTGTCCGCCCGCAGATCGGGTTGGGCAGAGCGCCGCATTCGTGTCCGCCCGCGTTATTGCACTCCTGGGCGTCACTCAGGCAACACGACCCCTGGAAGCACACACCGCTGCCGCAGTCGGAGCTCTTGCAACACTCGTTGGGACAGGTGCAGACGTTGTTCGGCCCACATTCCTCGCCGTCGCTGCATGTGCCGCAGTCGACGAGGTTGCCGCATTGATCCAGCGCCTGTCCACAGTTCTGGTTGGCGCAGGCGAACTCGGACTGGCAGGTGGAGGCGACGGAACACACGCCATAGTCACACCGAGGGTGGGACGCAGGGCAAACGACGCCGCACTGGCCGCAGTGCTTGGGGTCGAAGGCGAGTTTGACGCAGACATCGACGCATCGCTTCTCGCCCTGTGGACAGGGGCCAGTCTCGGGAGGATTCTTCTCATTCTTTTTCTTGCCGTGGCCCTTCCCCTTGCCTTTTCCTTTGCCTTTCCCCTTGCCCTTCTTCTTGCCGTTCGCCAGGACGTCATCGCGCCGGTTCCGCTTTCTCCGCCGCCTGGCCTCCGCGAGGTCCAGCGCCTCCCAACCGGCCAGCCCGACCAGTGTTGAAGCGCCCAGGCTCTGCAAGAGCCGGCGTCGGGAGTGATCTGCCCAGGCGCGCGCAAGTGCGTCGAACCGATGCCCGTCCATGGTGCCTTGCCTTCCTCTGCGTTGACGTGAACGTGGAACACGACTCGGTCACCCGCGGCACTACACCGGCCCGGCGGCTCATTCTGGTGCGGTAGCTGGCGACGATCCCCACCGAGACTAGACAGGGCAACCGCCATTGACATGACGCAAACGCGGTATTTTTTGGCACTTCGCAGGAGGAGGCCACTCACTGGTGGAAGCGGCGGCGGAAACCCGGTGCAGGCGAACTCAGGCATGCCCCCCAGGGCGGCCCGGATGGAGCAGCTTGCGCCGGAGCGCGACGGTCACCGCGGCGGCGCGCGTGTTGACCTGCAGTTTGCCGAGGATATTGCTCACGTGCTTGCGCGCCGTATCGTGGCTTATGGAAAGGGCGGCTGCGATCTCGCGATCCGTCTTCCCATCGGCCAGCAAGCCGAGGATGTCAAGTTCGCGACGAGTCAGGCCGGTTTCGGCGTCAACGCGCGATACTCGCGGTCTCCGCCTGGGCCGCGCTACTGTCCGCGCGGTAGCGACCGCTGAGGCAACGAGATCGCCAAGAACGGCGGTTCTTCCAGCTTGCTGGGCGGCGGCCAACACGGAGTCTCCGAGGGCGTCCCGGATGGCAGCCCTGAACTGTTCGTAGGCGATGCGGTCGTGGCCATCTATTGGGACCCCGGTCTCGTCTCTCAGGACTCCGGCAGCACCCAGGAGTTGCCCGGCCAGCAACGGATAGCCGCATCCAAGCAACGCTCCAGCCAGCGATTCCAGACAATGTGGCAAGTTGGCGAGATCCTTGATCTGGAGATAGCGCTGCGCCGCGGCGGCATTGCGCGCGGCCGCCTCTGTTGCCTCACCGTGCGCCATCGCGATCTGACCAAGGCAACGCAAGCTGGCGGCAGCGCCGTGATGATCGCCAATCAGCTCGGCCAGGGTCAGGCTTTGCTCATAGAGCGCGACCGCCTGCTCCAGATCACCTGAGTGATGCGCCACGCGGGCAAGCCCATTGAGGCTGGCGGCGACGCACCAGGTATCTCCCTGAGCCTGCGCGAGCGTAATGGCCTCTTCTCCGGCGGCAATGGCGACCGCATAGTTCTGGCGGAGGCACTCAAGAAAGGTTCGTGCGAGCAGCGCCCGGGACATTGCCACGGAATCACCGAGCGCACGCGCCAACTGCTCCCCAGCTTTCGCCAGGTCATGCGCCTCAGCGAAATTGCCCTGCCAAAGCGCAAGGATTGACGCGATCGCCAGTGCCCTTGCGCGGGCCGAAGAGTCAATTCCCGCACCGCACCGCAACGCGTCCCGAGCGCGCAGGCGGCCTTCGTTCAGGTGTCCCCGGATGAGCCAGAACCAGCCGAGGGCGGCAACCAGGCGAAGCGTGGCTTCATCGTCGCCAGACGCTTCAAACCATGCAAATGCAGCGCGCAGGTTGGCGTGCTCCTCGTCGAGCCGCTCTAACCAGACCGCTTGATCGAAAAGGTGCAGGCGTGGCGATGCTTCCTCCGCCAGTCTCAGGAAGTAGCCGGCATGGGCCTGACGCACGGCTCGATCTTCGCCGCATTCCGCCAGGCGCTCCAGAGCAAACTCGCGCATCGTCTCCAACATGCCGAATCGTGTCTGCGACTCGTCTGTCTTCGTATCGACCGTGCGCAGCATGCTCTTGTCGACGAGGGCCAGGAGGATGGCGAGCGTCGAATGCTCCTCGGAGGTTCGAGGCGAGATCGCGATTGGGGGCGAAGCGCAGATGGCCTGAGCAGCGGTGAGGTCAAACCCGCCGGCAAAGACACTCATCCGCCGAAATACCGCCTGCTCCTCAGGGGTGAGAAGGTCGTAGCTCCAGGCCACGGTCGCCCGCATTGTCCGCAATCGTTCAGGCAGGTCGCGTGCGCCGCTCGTCAGGAGGTCGAGGGGAACCGATGCATTCGCCAGGAGGGCCGCCGGAGAGAGATGTTTCATTCGCGCAGCGGTAAGCTCAATGGCCAACGGGAGGCCATCAAGCCGTGTGCAAATGGCAACGACATCCGCGACGTTCTTTGTGGTCAGTGAGAAATTCGGCCGGACAGCCTGGGCACGCTGCAAGAAAAGCTGGACGGCTGGAGCGGCCGCGGCCATCTCCAACCGCGGCGCCGCGGCCGCGTCAGGAACGGCGAGCGGTGGTACGTCAATCTGGAATTCGCCACGCAATCGCAAGGCCTCGCGGCTGGTGACCAGGATGCGCAGGTTCGGCCCAGCGGCCAGGATCTCCGTGACGACCGGCGCCGCCGCTATGACGTGCTCGAAGTTGTCCAGGACAAGCAACTGCTGACGGTGGCGGACGACCTCGCGCAGATGAGCAAGCGGCAACTGACCGTGAACGCTGCGGACCCCGAGCGCGTGTGCGATGGCGTGGACGACAAGCTCCTCGTCGCGCACGTCTGCCAGGGAGATGAAGCAAGCGCCTTCGGCCAACCGTGCCGCGAGTGCATCCGCAATGGCGATGGCCAGGCGTGTCTTGCCCACGCCTCCTGGGCCAGAAAGCGTCACGAGACGGACGCGCTCTTGCAGGAGCATCGTGTGAACGGCGCCCAACAACTCCTCGCGGCCGACAAGAGGGGTGAGCGGAACCGGTAATGAACCCCCAATATCGGATGTGAGTGAGGCCGGCATTTTCGATGTCCTGGCAGTAACACGGCGTTGCTGGTCGACGCATCGCGCTCGTCATAATGGTAGAAGCCGGGTTGCCTGCAACCCAGATCACCTTGCCTGACAGCTTCACCGGCTTCTGCGATGGTGGCATCATACGGCTTGCGTTACCTGAAGAGCGCCACCGGCCGGCCAGGTCGAAGATGATGCAATCTCGTTGTCAGGAAGCACAAACGCCAGGCGGAGGGATGATCCCGCCTGGCGTTCGTATATTGGGACGATGTAGTTGCGGCAGGCGGGGGATGATTTGGGTGCCCGCCGCAAAGAACCTAGCTGACGAAGGCCAGGTTGTAGCTACCGCCGGACGAATCCGAGATGGCGGTGCCGCCGTCGGACGTAATGCCCAGGTCGGTGGTGTTCACCATGTCGCCGCCATACACGCCAACGCTGCCACCATAGGTGTCACCCACGCCGATGGCGCTCCCGGCGTTGCCGCCGCTGTTGACATCGCCAACGGAGACCGCGCCGCCATTGGCGGACGAGGTCGCGACGCCACCGTTACCGGACGACGCGACATCCGGGCTCGACTCGTCTGTGCCGAAGAAATCCTTGATCAAACCCATCCTGAAAACCCCTCCTCAGGTCACCACCAGCCACCCCGCGGCGGCCGATTGGTCGGCGGCATCCGCGGCAGGTCAGTGCATTACGACGACCTCGGGGAAGTCATCTGCACGCCTGACCGCTGACGCACGCCACGTCATATCCGGGCGCTTCGCCCGGTCTGAGGGTAAGAACGCACGAGTGCGGCCATCGGTGCCAATGAATCAGTAACCCATTCGTCCGGGAAATTGGGGCACTCCGACAAACGGGCTACAAAAGTGGTCAGGAACGCGTCCGGGCGGGAGGCCGCAGCTTCCAGACGGCGATCAATGTGCTCGATTCCAGGATCTCGACAAACCCGATGCCCAGCGCCAGCCAGAGCAGCCACGGCGCTTGCGCCAGCACTGCGCCGCCAAGGCCAATGAGCACCAGGCCAGCCACGAAGCGGCGGAACGCTTCCATGCGCTGCAGCATCCGCACGTTGCGCCGCGCGAGAGCGTGCGCCGGGTCACTCCCGCCAGTCAGGCTGGTCCACACGACCGCAAAACCCCAGATCAGGAGAAGGATGGCAAACGCGCGTCCCGGAATACTGTCGAAGTACGGGAGTGGGTTCATGACGTGCCTCCTGGCACTTCGTCCATCTGTGCCAGCGCCTCGGCGGTCGCCTGGTCAACAGGAAAGAACGATTCGATCGCGAGTTCCGCAAGGGTCACATCCACGGCGGTCCCGAAGACCATGGTGGTGCTGATAAAGCGCAGCCGGCCGAGCGGGGTATCGAGGATGAGCGGGACCGCGAGCTGCTGTCCCAGGCTGGGCGTGGCCACCGACTTCGAGTGCGCCACTCGCCGCGGGGTGGTATCGGCGTGACCCAGTTCTTCCGACAGGGCCCAGAGTTCGGCATCCGCAGTCAGGTCCGCCTCGTGACGCAACCGCGCCAGCAGGTGGGCGCGCCACTGGGGCAGGTTCACGATGCGCGGGGCCAGGCCGTGCGGCGACAGGCTCAGCCGGAGCACATTCACGGGCGGCTCCAGGAGCGTGGCGTCCACGCCAGCCAGGAGCGGCATGACTGCCCGGTTGGCCGCCTGCAGGTTCCAGTAGCGGTCAATGGCCAGCGCGGGATAGGGCGCGTGACCATCCAGCACGTGCTGCACCATCTCCCGCACGCCTCGCAGCGATTCGTCGGTAAGCGGGTGCTGCGGGTACTGGGGCGCAAACCCTGCCGCCAGCAGGAGCCCGTTCTGCTCGCGCAGCGGCACCCGCAGGTGCTCGGCCAGCCGCAGCACCATCTCGCGGCTGGGCCGGGCGCGGCCTGTTTCCAGGAAGCTCAGGTGACGCGTGGAAATCTCTGCCTCCAGGGCCAACGCCATCTGGCTCAGCCGCCTGCGCTCGCGCCAGGTACGGAGCAGACCGCCAATTGGTATCTCGGATGTGAGCGTCGCTGTGGTTTCCATGCCATCACTCTACCGGTCACCATGCGTGTGGGCGATGACCTGGGAGGTAATCGCCACAGGCCGAGGACTGCGTCAACCTGATGCCAGGGCCAGCGATTGGCGCTGGCTGAAGCACAGGGAGCATCCCATGACCGCAACGATGACGACGGACACCACGCAGCTCGTGGAGAGCTACATCGCGATCTGGAACGAGACTGATGCCGCAGCACGGAAGGCCCTGATAGCTGACACCTGGGCCGAGGACGCGTCCTACACGGATCCGCTGGCTGACGTCACCGGGCACGACGGCATCGATGGCCTGGTGGCCGCGGTGCAGGCGCAATTCTCCGGCTTCGTTTTCCGGAAGCGCGGGGAGGTGGACGCGCACCACGCGTTCGTCCGCTTCTCGTGGGCAGCGGGCCCGGCAGACGGGGAGGCGGTGATAGCCGGCACGGACGTGGCGCTGGTCGGCGAGGGGCGCCTGCGCCGGGTGGTGGGCTTCCTGGACCTCGTGCCAGACATGGCCTGACAGGTAGGGCGCGGCCTCATGCGGCAATGCGTTGGGCCGCGCCCATCTCATGAGTGCAGAGAATCCGGTAGCCGCCCCGCCACCATTGTCTTCCCGTTCTCACCGCACGTGTCGCTCAGTTCGACGCGATGACCTGTGGGATTGCGGCCATAGTGCAAGCAGGACTGTTAAGCCAGGCACCAGGCCAGAAGTAGCCCCAGCGAGAACCGGCTGGACGCTGCTTCGATCAGCGGAGTCCCCACGATATGATGTCCCTCTGCCACATCGCCCCTTCGCGAAAGGACCATCCCGGTTGAGGATCGTAACTGGTGGGATCGCCCAGGAGACCAATACCTTCCAGTGGCAGCCGACAACGCTGGATGATTTTCAGCGCTCCGGCTTCGGCACGCTGCTGCGCGGACAGGAAATCCTGGACCTCGGCGGCACGGGCACGGTCTATGGCGGCGTGGTCCCGGCGGCGGCGGCGCAGGGGGTAGAGCTTCTCCCCACCACCTACGCCTCGGTCATGCCGGGCGGCCGCGTAGCCCGCGAGGCTTTCGAGGTGCTGCGCAGGGAGATCCTGGACGGTATAGCGGCCACCCTGCCGGTCGATGGCGTGTTGCTGGTCCTGCACGGGGCCATGGTTCTCGCTGATTGGGATGACGCCGAGGGGCTGCTCTTGCAGGATGTGCGGGAACTGGTGGGACCGGATGTGCCAATCGTGGCGCCGCTGGACCTGCACACCAACCTCTCGGACGAAATGATTGCCCATGCCGACGCCCTGGTCGGCTACCGCGAGTATCCCCACACCGATATGGCCGAGGCAGGCGAACGGGCGCTGAACCTGTTAGCCAACACCATCCGGGGCGAGGTCAAGCCCACGATGGCGTTTACCCGCCTGCCGTTGATTGTGCCAAATCAATCGATGGTCAC